>JAISNV010000029.1 GCA_031276035.1 Bacteroidales bacterium
AATTGTTTTCTTTTCCTTGTCGAATGCCAATAATACATCCGATTGTTGATTTGAATTTACATCCATAATTTTGATTTTAAAATGATTAAAAACCAAAATTAGAACATAAAAAGATACTGGTGGTTAATTTTCAGACAGTTGGCGGTAGATGGCTTGGGATGGCGTGAGATAACTTATCTCAATTATTTAATCAGTTTATCTTTTTCAAACATGGGCATTATTGGGTTGATTATTTATGATAATAAAGCATATAGAAATAGCATATAAATGATGTTATGTAGTTCATGGCGAGTGAAATTTCGTTAAACCCAAGTGGGTTATCTTTATCCTATTCTTTCTGCCTTAAATTCTGCAAATATTAAATAGCTTTGATAATATTCAAGAAATCTTCCAGATTATATGCTCCATCAACTGTTCGTCTTTCATAAACCATAAAATAACGATAATCGTTACCGGCTTTTCCAGCCCAAAGATTACCAAGCCTTATTTTCTGTTCGGCATCTAAATGGTCGCCTTTTGTTTCCAAAATAACTATTTTGCCACTTTTGGTTTGGATAATAAAATCAGGATAATGATTGATAAAACCATTTATGCGAAATCCTTTTTTCTCCATATTCCTTGTCCAAAAAGCAATATTGCTCATGTTGGCAATTTCATTAATTACACGCTCTTCAAAGTTATTCATGCGGCCTTCCTTTTCATATAATGACTTGGTAATGTTTTTTGCAGTATCGCCAGGGGATATATATTGTGGAAGAATATAAGAAGGTTTAATAAATACGGCATCGGTATCCAAATAATCTTTGAATTTCTTTTCAGCAAAATTCTCCGAAAGCGACTTTATCTTTTGCTTTATTTTATCCGTGTAAGAATATTCGTTATATGCAAAATCATTAAATTGCTCATCTGTAAAATCTTCTAAAATGCGAGTGATGTATTTTTTAATTTCGCTGTCTGGTATCGGATACATATTACCAATAATGCTCATTACTCGATGAGTAAAGTTCTTTACTCGGCTATCTTTTCTTGATGGGTCAAGTATATAGGCAATAATGTTATTCTTAATATCACCGTCAAGCCTTACAAAAGTGGGGGTATGCTCTTTTTGTGTTTCATCTAAATCAACTTTATAGAGTTCGGATTCAACACTATCGAAAGCGATATTGATATCTGACTTACTTAATGGGAAATCACCTAATAGATTTTCTTTTTCAAGCAAAATATCTTCTTTTGCACCAAATAAATCGTTTCCCGGTACTTTCAAATAAAATTGGGCTAACTTTATTTTTCCGGCTTGCTCTTGGAAAATTTCTTTTATTTCGTATGTTTTCACGAGTTGTTGTATTTCTGTGGGTAAAACAGGTGTATTATTTGTCTCTATTTCAGAAATTGTTTTTTCAAAATTTTCATTTTGTTGTATGGCAGTTTTTTCTATTTCTGTAATGGTTTCTGGTAATGATGTATTTGTGAGGACAGAAATTCTTGCAATATCAATATCGGAAGTAATGTCTTCCGTTGTATCGTCTTCGTGTGTAGGAAATGTTACAAGCTGTTGTAATGGGTCTTGTTTTTTGATTTCTTCTGGAACGCTTGTATCAGCAAGCTTATAATCTTTTTCACTAAACCCTGCTTTATTTAGCCCTTTAACAACATTTTGAAGCGTATCTCTGAATTTCGATGAGGCAGTAAGAACATAACTTACATTGAGTAATGGAAATTTATGTTTCATCACATAAGGTTGACGTAAAACCCTTCCTAAGATTTGCTCTACATCGACTGCTGAATTTTTATCGGCTAATGAGGCTAAAATATAAGCAAACGGACAATCCCAACCTTCTTTTAGTGCATTGATTGTGATAATATAACGAATTTCACAATCTTTGCTCATTAAATCAATTCCTTTTATTTCATTGATATTCGCTGTTTTTATTTTTATTTGTTCTTCTGGAATCTGTAGTTCAAGCAATTTGTCTTTTAGTTTTTGAACATTTGATTTTTCTTCTTCGTCACTCGAAAAATTTTTCCCGTTTTTGGGTTGTGCTTGAAATAATACAATGGGGCGAATATATTTCCCGCCATTCTTTTCTTCCTCAATAGCTTGTTGCTCTAGGCGTTTTTGTAGCTGTAAACTAGAATTTATTACTTCTGTCTTGTCCTGATGGTTGTAAACAATGACAGGTAGTTTTACCATATTTTCTTTTTTCAACTCCAAAGCATCAATGAAACTGATGATGTTACTATTGTTTCGTGGGGTTGCCGTTAGGTCAAGAATAAAACTCGGATTCAATCCCGACAACATTTCTACACTTAACTCACTTTCAGCATTATGACTTTCATCAACAATTACAACCGGATTCAGATACTTAATAACTGCACCCAGAGTAATATCGGCATCATTATCCAATAGATTTTCAAACGATTGTAGATTTCCATTTTCCTGAAAAACTTTCCGGTCTTCTTTATTTTTAGCACGTAAGCTATCAAAACTAAAAACCATTATGTTCAACTGCTCTTTTACAGAAGTTGCATTAAAACCACTGCCTTGTAATAAGGTCGCTTTATCAAAGACTTCCACTTTATTACCAAAGTGTGAGTTGATTTTCTGACGATAAGGATGTGACGGGTCTTTTAGATTTTTGAGCGTTTGTTCCAAAATAGTAATCGAAGGAACCAACCAGACCACTGCTTTTGGTTTGTCATAATCGAAAGCATCAAAAATAGTTTTTAAAGCATTACAGGCAATAAATGTTTTACCTCCCGCCGTTGGCACTTTCATACATACATGAGGTACACGAGGCACATTATTTTTATAAGGTTCAATGGCTGTTCCTGAAAATGGGAATAATGGTGTTCGAGGATGCTTAGTCCAAAAGTTATAAAAAGCATTCTTTACATCTTTAGTTTCCTGTACATCTTCTAAAAAGAGTGACAGATCATCTATTACTTGTTGTTGATATGGTTTGAGTTCCATAGGCTACATATTTTCTATTTGTACAATCCAATTATTGAAGCGAGGACATTTTTCACGAATTTTATTTAAACCTATATCGTGAGCAAGCAAAGCTCCATAAAGCACTTTAAGGTTTTCGTTATCAGAATAATAACCATCTATTATTTTAGATAATCTTTTAGATGGGGCTGTTTCTGTTCCATTGTTAATTAACTCCGGATTGGGATTTTCACGAATTGTTGATTCCAAGTATTTGTAATCCAAAAATTCTTCTTCCTCAAAATTTCTATCAAACACAGAAATATCACTAAAAAGAATACCTTCAAATTCATGCAATTGTATATATGGCATAAATCTATGCCTTAGATTTTCTTGTATATCATTTGTCATTTCCCTTTCCAGAATATCCATGCGTTCATTCCTATTTACTTTTTTTTCAGCTTCATCCCATCCCGGATATTCATGATGAGTATATAATCCATAATAATCAATTAATGTAGTAACAAAAGCATTTTTATCTTCCAACAAATGTTTCACAATTTGATATTTTAATGCAGCCCAATTAACGATACCACCATGCGTTTTTTTTATGGTTGGCGTTTCCAAATATATTTCAAACTGACTGAAATATGGTATTAGAACATCATTACAAAATGATTGCTCTGTTTGTCCTTCGCATACAATAATAACTCGTTTCATCTTATTTTCTAAAAGGTTGAGCTGCATTTATAATATTTCTTTCCCATAAATCGCCAAGTGTGTAATCTTCCAACCAGTTTTTTAAAGAATCTGTATTTAAACGATTAAAAATCGTCTGGTTTTCAGATTCACTTTTGTCTATAACAATTACATCATCGGGTGAAAAATTACTAATCAGACCGGGCGATTGTGTTGCTGCTATAATCTGTGCTTTACTTGATGCTGCTTGCATCATTCCTGCCAATTTTCCTATAGCAAAAGGGTGTAATCCTAATTCCGGCTCATCAATTATGATAACTGCCGGTGGGTCAGGTTGCATAAGCAATACCGCAAGGGCAATAAAGCGAAGTGTTCCATCTGAAAGTTGATAGGCAGAAAAATTTGACTCAAGGTCGCCTTTATCAATCCAACGCAATTCAATCTCTTGTCTATTTAAACTACTGGGCTCTAATATAAATTTTGAAATATATGGTGCAACCGATTGCATTACTTTTATTATTCTGCTAAATATTTTAGGATGTCCTTCCTGTAAAAGATAGAGCATGGCAGGAAGATTTCTCCCATCAGGTTTTAAATATCTATTATCGCTAATATCACATGCTTTTCGTAGTAAAGAGGTACTTGAAGTATCATGAAAGTGGAATACTCGAAATGACGTTAAATAATTATTTAAATAACGATTTCTTGGATATTCTAAAGAACGAGCAAATTTACTTTCTTCTAAATTATAGTTATTAAAATAATTTTGGGAATCGTCATTATAGTCCACATTATAACCGGAACCTTCTAAACCAATAAATAAACCACCTGTGTTTGTTTGAGCAAGATTGAAATAATAGGCATTGTTACTCTCACCTTCAGTAAATATTACTTTACCATAAAGTTCTGAGGTTGTTTTTCGTCCGAAATACAACAATTTATCTACATCTTCCTCTCTTAAAAAACGCTGTAATTGTCCATTAGCAATAGCATTTAATAATTTAAAAAATGAAATAAAATTACTTTTACCGCTGCCATTGCTCCCAATAAGGATATTAAGCGGTTTCATTTCCATTTTTAGTTCTTTAATGGATTTATAGCCTTCTATTTCTATGAATTTTATCATAATTGTAATGGGTTAAAACCTCGTTATATCTCTTGGAATTTTCTTAAAAATAATATGGTGCTTTGTCATAAATGCTTTTGTGAGCAAACAGTTATCTGCATAAATAACATATTGTTCTGCTTTATTTTTTATGCTTGACAAAAAAGCATGATTTAGTGTAGTGATACTATCTTTCTCATAATTGAAATAATATGCTGTATCATTATGTTTTCCCAGATAATATCTATTGTCTTTATATTTAACTTCCGAAAATAGCGTTTTTGTTTCAGTATAATAAACGTATTTTCTGATTTTTTCTTCGCCTACCGATTCATTCAAATTACCATCTTCTAAAAACATGGGTTGACCTAATTCGTAATAATCGAAACTACCGTTTATACTTTCTTTTTGACCATATCCATTAATCACTCGTTTTACGCGTTCGGCAGTTATGTTGTCTGCATAGTCTTCCATTTCAATCAAGATAAATTTACGATTCCCCTTATCTTGCTTATTAAGCTCTAAAACTGCATGGGCAGTAGTACCAGTTCCTGCAAAACTATCAAGCACAATTCCATTCTTATCATCCATGAACTTTACAAAGAATTCAACCAAAGACGATGGTTTGGGATAATCAAAAATTGGTTTACCGAAAATATCAATTATTTCTTTCTTTGCTCCTTCATTTGTATCAACTTCGGATTCTTTTTTATCAACTAAAGGTGTAAAATATTTTTCTTTTAATAAATTTGTTGGAGCTTTAAATGTTTCTGTTTCTCTTAAATATCTAATAGCAAACTTTTCCGATTTTATAATAAATGTTGTTCCATTCTGTATTTCCTCATTTAGAGTTTCTTGTGTCCATTTAAATGCACCTGTAAGTTTTAAGTCTTGGTCTGCAAAACCATCTTGAATAAAAACTTCATTATTTAGAGTCAATCTTCCATATTGACCAATCGGATATATTCCATCATCAAGTTTGAATATTAAAGTTTCTTTTGGAAATATAAGTTCAACAGATGCGTTGCCTGTATTTAATAAGGGTGCATCTCCGCCATCTCCTTCTTCTGCTTTATATTTTCTGTTGGTTCTCTTTTTTTCATAGCACAAAACATACTCAGCTGTTTTTCTCGATTTCTTTGCTAAACTAGGTGCTGTGGAAGTTTTAATCCATGAAAAATATTCTATAAAACTACTTAGTCCAAAGATTTCATCCATTATGATTTTAAGATTCGCTAATTCATTATCATCAATAGATATGAAAATAATTCCACCATCATCACTTAATAATTTGTGAAGTAGTTTTAACCTTGGATACATCATACAACACCATTTATCATGGCGACTCAAATCATCTCCTTCTTTTCCTACAACTTCATTTATCCATTTTTCTAAACGTGGATCGTTTACGTTGTCATTGTAAACCCAAGTTTCGTTTCCTGTATTATAAGGCGGGTCTATATAGATGCATTTCACTTTCCCTTCATATTCCGGCAACAAAGCTTTTAATGCTTCTAAATTATCTCCATGAATTATTTTGTTTCCACTACCAGTTTCTTTTTCTGATTGATTTCCATTATCAAAACCATAAGTATGCTCTAAAACTTTAAAAGGAACATCTATATGATGGTTTATAACCTTATCTTTTCCTATCCAGTGTAATGTAGGCATGGTATCTTTTTTTACAAAATCAAAATAAACTACTTTTTTGTAGAAATAAATAACTCTTTTAAATCAATGTCCAATAATTCTGCAATTTGAGACATTGTTTCCATCGGTGGTTGACTTTTGTTTGTGCACCATCTTGATACGGTTGCTTCATTTTTGCCCATTTTCTCAGCAAGCCATTTTCCTGTACGATGTTGTTCTGCTAATACGGCTTTAAGCCTATTTATTGGTTTCATCATGTGAATCAATTGATATATTTTGCAAAGATATTGATTTTACTCAAACAAATTTCACAATTGCAATTTTATTCTCATTCCTTCACCAAAAACCTCAATTCCGGGTCATTTTTGATGCGTTCCATTTCATCAATTACAATTTGTTTCACTTCTGATTTAATTCGGTCGTAGTTGGTTTGGATTTCCTCTTTTAGGAGGTCGTTGCCGTCAGTATCGCGGAAGTCGATAATTTCGGGGATGTTTTGGTAGCGGACGGTTTCGCGTTTTACCTTTTCGTTATCCACCACAATTTCCGCATGGAAAATTTTCTGTTCGATCCGTTCCTCGAAATTATCGGAAACCGAACCGACAAACATTCCTTGCGTGAGATTGGAAATTTTACTCGCCGGAATCAAGCTATCCATTTGAGTGCTGATGGAAGTGGATTTATCTTGTCGGTTGATGGTTAGGGATTGTCGTTTTTGCAAGACTTTTCCAAAACGTTCGGAAAGTGTTTTGGCAGTTTCGCCAACCACTTGACCGGAAAAAACATTCCCAACTGTGTTTTGGATAACCTTACTTTCCTTGTCGCCGTAATCTCGTGTGAGTTGGCTATAATCCTGAAACCCCAAACAAACGGCTACTTTATTACTTCGGGCAGTGGCTATTAAGTTATCCAATCCACGAAAATATATTGTCGGCAACTCATCAATTATTACGGAACTCTTTAATTGTCCTTTCTTGTTGATTAGCTTCACAATACGACTATTGTATAATCCCAACGCCGCCGAATAGATATTTTGGCGGTCGGGATTATTGCCGACAACCAACACTTTAGGTTCTTGCGGATTGTTGATGTCCAAAGTAAAATCATCGCCTGTCATTACCCAATACAAAGCCGGACTTATCATTCTGGAAAGCGGAATTTTCGCCGATGCAATCTGTCCTTGCAATTGGTCTTGCGCTCCGCCCTCCCAAGCATCCATAAAGGGAGAAAGATAGTTTTCCAATTCGGGATAAGATGTTAGAATGGTAAATGTATCGGCATACTTCTTATTCAGAAATTCAATCGCATGTGGAAACGTACAAAACTGACCGTTCTTATAAATCTTCAAAAACCAGATAATCGCAGCCAAAAGAATAATCGGAGATTCTACAAAGAAATCGCCTTGCTTGGTAATCCACGAGCGGTTCAGGTTGAGCATGATTGTATAAGCCGATTCGTAAGCATCGGAAATATCGGTCATAAATGCCGGATTGATGGGATTGCAACGATGGCTTTTTCGTGGGTCATCAAAATTGATGACGTAGAATTTTGGTTTTACGGCATAACAATCAGCATTGTTTGACAGATGATTATAAGCAATTTCCGAGAGGTCGGGAAATTTGTAATCATAGATATACATCGCAAAACCCTTTTCAATCTGTTGCTTGATATAGTTATTGACTACGGCATACGATTTCCCAGAACCCGGGGTTCCTAACACAATAGTTGCACGAAACGGATTTACTACATTTATCCAACCATTGTATTGCTTTTTCTTATACCAAAACTTAGTTGGAATATTAACGGAATATTTATTTTCCATCAAGCGTGTTTCCTGCATAAAAGATTCGTTTTCTAAATTAAAAACATCATCCATAAGATTGTTTTTTAACAATCTCGAAATCCATACTCCGGCAACCAATAGGCAAAGGAAGCCAACAGCCAATGTCAGAATATAAAAAGCCGTGTTGGCAATCAATGGCAACGGCAAATATAATAGCCACCAATTCATAAAGAACAGGACAAAACCAATGGCTAAACAGGTGATTATCCTTGTCCAAGTGATTTTCTCGTTTTTCACTCCCCTTGTTCCCAAGCAGGATAAGGCAAGGAATATCACGGCAAAAATTTTCGTGATAAGCAGATTATTGAATAATCCCGCTGTTCGTTGAAAGTTCAGCAGGATTTTATCCACTACTCCGATGTTGATTCCATAATTCACAAATGTTTGATAACAATACCAATAAATGTGAATTACTACAAATAAAATACTGATGGCACGCATAAAGTCTATAACTCTTGCCAATCCTCTTAAATCGTCTTCTTGTTGCATACTTATAAATTTTAATTAGTTGATTTTCTTTCTTTTTCTTTTCTTTTTCGGATAAACTTGGTCGTTTTCGGGCGGGGCATCGCTTCCGTCCGGCAAGATGCTGAACAACGAGCCTATTCCACCATCGGAATCTTTGGACTGCCGTTCCGACGGCTCGAATGTTTCGTCCGCAGGGGCGAATGATTCTCTTGGGTCGTGCGGCGGGTATGCTTGTTTTGTATGTCCGCCGTCTTCAGAGGACATTCTAAACAAGTCGTTAAATACATTGGCAGAGAACTCTTTGCCCAATCGTGAACCATTGAGAACCGTTTTACTTTCGTGGTCGATGAACGTAACTCCATAAATTCGCCCGTCCGTATTTTCTCGAAATAAGACATCAATTTGTTTGTCTTTCAATTGTTTCTCAAATTCCAGACGGCTGATATTGAGTTGCAGAACACCGGCAATCTTCTGTTTAATGATATTCCGGTTATTTCCTTCTTTCCAACTTTTGGATGATTGTTCAATTTTTCGTTGAATGGCTTCAAATCCGGTTGCTTTTCCCAATCGGGAAGATTTAAACGGATTGCCTTGTTTTCCGCCTAAATCATTGGTTGCCGAATAAATAATGCCGTTGTATGGTTTGCCGTTGGCTTCTCCTTTGAGTTCTTCGGCATGAATATTATATAAGGATAACAAGGTTTTAAACTCATTGAAACTCTGAAATTGATACGACTTCAATAATCCTTTCACGGTATTGGCAATCTGCCGTTTAACATCGCCTTGCGTATAATTCACTTTTTGGAATTGATACTCATCATTTTGCTGCTTCTTTTCGGCAGGATGTAAATTGTATTTCCGTTCCAATTCCCGCGTAATTTCCTTGCTCCGAAGATGCTCAAATTTATCATTCAGCTTCTTGCCATTCTCATCCACCCGAATAGATACTATATGTATATGATGACGGTCAATATCCTCATGTTTATAAACCATATACGGCTGATTCCCATAACCCAGCTTCTCCATATATTCCTGTGCAATCTCCGAAAGTTGATTATCGGAAAGTTTATCGTCAGGATGTGGATTTAAGGAAATATGAATGACAGGTTTTTTGGTTCGCAAGCCCAACGGCATCTGCATTTGAAAGGTTTCCATGCAACGATTTATACTGAATATGCCGTCTTCGTTTTCGGGCATTTTATGTGTGAAAAGCACCTTGCCGTTTTCCTCGTCAATCTTATTTTGATTGTATGCCAATGCTCCATAGAGCGAATCTCCAACATTAATTTTTGCTACCATATTCTATTTTTCAATTAAATAGTTGGA
>JAISNV010000030.1 GCA_031276035.1 Bacteroidales bacterium
TGTATTAAGGGGTACAGATGACCGAAATTGGCAGGTTGCAGTCGCAATTTGACTGCCTCATATAGAACTTACTTTTAGATAATTAAAATAATTTTGTAATTTAAAAAGTAAGTAATGAAGAGTACATTTAACATCCTTTTTTACTTAAAAAGGAACAATCAAAAGCAAAATGGAACAGTCCCAGTGATGGGCAGAATTACAGTAAATGGGCATTATGTTCAATTTACTCCAAAAGTGGATATTAATCCCGAAATTTGGAGCGTAAAAGCCGGAAAAGCAATCGGCAGAACAAAAGATGTTCAAGAGGTTAATGCAATCCTTGACAGCATCAGAGTAACGATGACAAAAATTTATCGAGATTTGCGAGAACGCGAATCCGATGTTACTGCGGAAAAAGTAAAAAATATCTTTTTTGGCACGGACGAAAATGTGATGACACTATTACAGTTATTCACAAAGTACAATGAGGATTTCAAAAGTATGATTGGAATTTCAAAAAGTATGAGTTCTTATCAAAAGTATGTAAGTACAAAAAATCGGGTTGAACAGTTTCTTAAAGATAAGTACAAATTATCCGACATCGCCTTAAAAGACGTGAATTATCTTTTCATACATGATTTCGATATTTATTTGAAGACAGTTTGCCGTTATCCTCAAAATAGCACAGCAAAACACATGCAACGCCTTAAAACGATTATGATTTTGGCAAGGAATAACGAGTACATTTACAACGACCCTTTTGCCAAATACAAAGTTCATTTCGATAGAGTTGATAGAGGCTATTTAACCTTGGAGGAAATCGAAATCATTATGGAGAAGAAATTCAAGACGAAACGACTTGAACAAGTGCGGGATATATTCATTTTCAGCTGTTATACAGGGCTTGCTTACGTTGATGTAAGCAATTTGAGAGAGAAAAATATCCGTACCTCTTTTGACGGAAAACTATGGATTATGACTAAGAGACAGAAAACGAATATACAATCCAATATTCCCTTACTGGATGTTGCAAAACAGATTTTAGACAAATATGCCGATACTCTACCCGATGGAAAAGTATTACCGATTCTTACCAATCAAAAGATGAATGCTTATTTGAAAGAAATTGGAGATGTATGCGGTATAGACAAGAATCTCACATTCCACCTCGCTCGCCATAGTTTCGCCACTTTAACGCTTACCAAAGGTGTATCCATTGAAAGTGTGAGTAAAATGCTTGGTCACACAAATATAAAAACGACTCAAATATATGCGAAAATCACTGATAACAAAATCAGTGATGACATGGCTATTTTTGCCCAAAAATTGGAAGAAAAAAAGATTAAACAAAAATCTAACCTTGATGAAATCTTCGAATGCCTTTCTTTAGGAAAACAAATGGCTGTGTTTAATTTTCCTGTTGATTTGCCCAACGATTCTGAAAGGATAAAACTAATATCTAATATGTGGTATAATCTATCAGAAAAAGAAAAATCTTCACTTTTGTTAAAAGCATTTGAAAATGTTTCTTAAATCTTAGATATTACTTTCTCTTGTTATATCATTATAACCGAAGAAAATTATTATAGTTTTGCAAATGAAGGGCTTTTTAGCCCTTTTTTTATAGAGTCAAAGTTCTGATTTTTCTACATCAAAATATATTATAAAACTAAATAATTAATATGAATCCAAAAATCTTAAGCTTAAAATTAAATGGAAAATATGTTAGTGAAGTAATTGACAGCTTTTTATTCCACTGTCAATTTGAGAAAAACTTAAATAAAAAAACCATAAAGGCATACGAAATAGACCTTCAGCAATTTAATTCATATATAGGAAATGTTATTGAAGAAAAAACAATAAGTAGTATAACAAAAGAAGTATTGAAATCTTATTTGCAAGAAATATCTCATTTTAAACCCAAAACTATAAAAAGGAAAATAGCTTCATTAAAAGCTATGTTCAATTATCTTGAATATGAAGACGAACATTATATTAATCCATTCCGCAAAATTAAAATAAGATTTAAAGAGCCGCATATTCTTCCTTCTGTAATGACATTAGGTGAAGTAAAAAAGATATTAAATATTATGTATCATGAACTTTCTGAAAATAAAAATAAAGAAAAATATACATACAAAGCCCAACTCCGCAATATTGCTATTGTTGAAATACTATTTTCTACCGGATTAAGGGTTTCGGAAATATGTAATTTGAGCAGTAGAGATATTAATTTGAAAAATGGTGTACTAAAAGTACTTGGCAAAGGAAATAAAGAACGTATCATACAAGTTTGCCAGGCAGAAACTTTAACAATTATCAAAAATTATTACCAATCCATAAAAAAACAAATAGATCAAAGTGATTTCTTTTTCATAAACAGGTTAGGCCTTCCCCTATCCACCCAATCTGTAAGGTTAATGATTAAGACATATGCAAAAAAGGCCGGATTAACTAAACACATTACTCCACATACATTTAGACATACTTTTGCCACATTATTGCTTGAAGAAGATGTAGATATAAAATATATTCAAAACATGTTAGGACATAGTTCTATCTCTACTACTCAAATATATACCCACGTCAATATGAGTAAACAAAAGAAAATTCTAACAACAAAGCACCCCCGGCGTAAATTTCAACTTATGAAGGAATAACTGATAACTATTTATTATGGACGTTTTATATCATCATCCAGTTATAACATGTGCTGAAGCTGCAAAGGCTAGAAAAATATCTATCAATGAAGAGTTAAAAACAATATTATTAAAAGTATCTCACAAAAAAATATCCGTCCATCTAAGAGGAGGGGATAAGATTAACTCCAAAGCAATAAAAAAACTATTTCATAATAAATCTATCAAATTCTTATCAACAGAAGAACTTCAATATTTTGATTTGGGAAAAGGACTGGTGAATCCCTGGAATATTCCTTTTTGTGAATATAATCTAATCAGTACAAATGTATTTGAGCAGAATTTCATGTATACCAACAATTCAAAATATAACGAAGGAATAAAATTCCTCACAAAAGAACTTTTTCAATTGTCAAACATTATAATAGGAGATTTTAGTTATGAACTCAAGTAAGATTAATAAAAATATTGTTTTAATTGCAGATAGAGTTGACAACTTTAAAGGTGTCGGTTTATCCTCTGATAATTTGGAACTTATCGAAGATCGCTATTTTGAAGATATATACGATGGGCTAAGTTCAATATGTCACAATATTATTTATTACAACTCTCCTGCCAGTTTTTTAGAAAATATAACTCAACATAAAAACGATATTGTATTTTCGATATGGTCTGGTCGAAAGTCTCGTAATAGGAGAGCACTTATTCCTTCTATATGTGAAGCATACGGCATTTGTTATGTGGGTGCAGATACTTATGCAAATATAATATGTCAAGACAAAATCCTCTCAAAAAAGTTTTCTCTGAAAAATGGCATAAATACTCCAAATTACTTTTTTTATGAAGGTAGTAATCTCGATGAACTATTGATTAATAATCTAAAACTGCCAATAGTGATTAAACCTAATTTTGAAGGAGGATCTATTGGAATCTCAAAAGACTGTTTAGTAAATAGTTACAAAGAAACTCTTTCAAAAGTCTCAGAATTGTTTTCTATTTTTAAACAACCTATCCTGATAGAAGAGTTCGCCAAAGGAAAAGAAGTTAGCATTGTTATTATGGGTAATCAAGAAAAAATTCTTTTTTGCGAAGTTGTAGAATTATTCATTGAAGATAATGCATATGATCTTGAAAATAATATATTTAGTTTTGAAGTAAAAAAAGAGAATAGCAACATGGTGCTGTCTCATAGATTGATTACTCATGAATTTTCCAATGATATATTGAATAATGCTATGTCTCTTTTTAAGAATCTTGGTAAAGTAGAAGAATTACGCATTGATGGACGATATGACGGTAAAGATTTTTATTTAATAGAATTATCTCCCGATATTCATTTCGGGAAAGGAGCAACCTTCGCTGATGCATTTAATTTGAACGGTATAAAATATACAGAAATGCTCCGGATGATTTTATTAAATACAGAAAATTATAACAACCAATTACAATGAAATGATTATGGCATCTCATAAAACATTTTCCAGAATTTATATTATATTATTTATTTCATTTATCTCAAATATAGTTAATGCGCAAGAAATCAATGTTCCTAATTTAAATGATACATGTATTATAAATTCTCTTGATCGAAATCAGACTTTACTAAATAAAATATATCATTTGGACAACTCCTTAGATTCTCATATTTTTAACGGAAATAATACAAAAGCTAAAACGTATGTTCCAATATCTGATTACATAAATATAAAACAATTATATATTGCTGCCGGAAGCATTTTAGTGGCATTAATAGGAGCAATATTGACCTTTTTTGCATTCTGGGTACAAACAAGTTATAATAAGAAAACGAGAACAGAGGCAAACAGGGAACGATTTGAAAGTCGTTTTTTTCTCTTTATAAATATGTACAATGAACTTGTAAATGAAATAGAAATTATAAATGTCTGTAAGGGACATCAGTCTTTCAATTTTCTTTTTTATGAAATACAAGCATTATTTTATATTATAAAAGACTTAAATATTCAATCTATTGATGGGAGTACTCTTACAAAAGACGAAATAATGTCTATCTCAGTATCAATTACAATAAGTGGAATAACCCCAAACAATTATAGAGACAATATTGATTTGATATATTCAATGTATAAAGATATAATACTCAAAGAAGATTACGTAAATATATGTAATCAAATAAAAAAGTATGTTAACATAGATAATGATGATTTAGAAGTTTTATATAAAGAAGAGCGTTTTACATTGTTTTGGAATTATGCATATATTCAGTTAAAAGAAAAAAAACAAGTATATTGGTTTATTGGAAGACGCTCATATTTAATACCATACTTTAAGTTAATCAGGTCAAAGTTCATGTATATAGATAAATATTTAGAAGGGCAGAAAAAATTAAATTTAAATATAAATGATGAAAAAAACTACTATTTACAATTGTCTAATTCTTCTATGTCAGAGCATGAACTGGCTGTACTGTATATGATTGTCAATTCTCGTGAAAACCATTATATGAAGATTAAAAGAGAATATATTGATTATTTAGTGGAAAGCACAGAACTTCCGGATTTATATAATTATAAGAAATGGGGAAAGAACTTAAACCCTAAAGTAAAATAATAAGAAATAAGTAATGGATATGCAGTTAATAAACATTCGCATGGCTGTCAAATCTGACATAGATATTTTGGGAGATTTATGGGAGGGTTTTGAGAATTTTTTCATATACCACGAAAATTCAAATTTTAAGAAAGAGTATAAAACTCAAAAAGAAAAATACAAAAAAGATATATTGGAGTTAAATTTCTCGGAAAATCCAACCAGATGGACGTTGGTCGCAGAAATTGACAGAAATATTGTGGGGCAAATATCATGGATGAAACTGTACATGGCAAATACACCTCCTGTATTTCATTATAGATTGTCAGGGATATATGTCACACAAGATTATAGAAATATGGGAATAGGTAAAAAGCTATTCATTGAATTGAAAGAGATAGCAAAGAAAGAAAAAATCTCTGCAATTAAGTGGGGTGTATGGGGAAAGAATGAAACGGCTAAACAATTCTACAATACAATTGAAGGTAAATACGATCATTTGGAAAATGATGAATGGTCTTTACATTACACCATTGTATAGTCTCCCTCGGATAGCTACATTACACTATATCTGAATGGACAAAAAACTTATTGAAATCTGAATAAAATTTAGAAAATCAGATGTTTTCCGGAATCCTGAAATGCCAATATGAAATAAGCCCCAGATCGAACGTACCAATATCGTCTTTGGTTGTTTGAGCCGACTCATAATACGAAAATCGTTCATCCCAATAATTATTTTTTCTAAAAGATAAGAATAAATGAACTTCATAAGATTTTTTCATATAAAAATGAAATAAATCCATATTGTAATTTTTGTAATATTGTGCAATTGTATAATATGCAAGTCGGTGCATTACTTTGTCAGGTTGTTCCTCTAAAAGACTCAAAGTTGAATTAACAATGTCTTCATATATGCCATTAAATTTATTTGAATTTGTATAGTATATAAGATGATTAATATGTATAGTTAATTTGTCAAAACTGCACATTACTGTTTTACGCGCTTCCCTTAAAAAATTTTCAACTTCCCCCGAAAAATTATTTTGATACATATACATAACAGCTCTGTCATTAAAGAAGATATGCCGTTCAAATGTCTCGTTATACAATAGTTGCTCAGCAATATCCAAATTAGAAAGGGCCGCATTGAAATCCTTATTCCATGTATGCAATAAAGAAAGAGTTAAATATGATTGCCCCATTTCAATCCATAAATTTTTCTTTTTAAAAAATCTGATACTTTTTTTCAACTCCTTAATACTTTTGGATAATGGCAAAACAATCTCACTATTCCTTAATAAAAAACCATATTCTTCATATTTAGCATACTCTGCTTTGCTCATCATATCTAAATATATTTTTTGGCATTCTGTATAATTATTTAAAGAACGATATGATATCATCAATATTAATTTTAAAATTAAAATTAATCTATCATTTGTTTCTGATATTAAAGTATTTAGTATATACGTAATAGCCTCTTCATGTCTGTCTAAACGATCTAATAACGCTGCTCTATATGCAGTATATCGGTTTGACGTGGTTTTTATTTCCGCTAATATATCCCATGCTTTATCAAATATGCCAAGAGTGTAATATATATCTATAAGTGCAAAATTAATTAAATCCTGAATTTCTACTGAAGTAAAATAATTTTCATTATTTCGCAATAATTCTATATATTCAACAGCACTATCGGGATATGTGGATTCGAGAGCCACTCTCTTTATTTCTGGTAAAAGTTTGAATAGATTACCGGAATCATTATTTGCCGAGTAAAAGGTGAATAAAAGATGATAAATTTTGTTTTTCGAGTAACAAGAAAAATCTTTTTGTTCTAATCTTTTTCGATAGTATTCTATCCAAATTCTATAACTTGGTAAAACAAATCGATCAAATGAATTATTTGATAAAACTTCTTTAGATATAAAATCATGCTTGACAAAAATAAACTCTCTATCAGTTTTTATTAATTCATGTTTGGTTAGCTTTTTTAAACATGGTTCTAAATCTATCCATAAATCCTTAAAATGTTCCGATTCTAGAAATGATTTTAACGATTCTGTAGTTACTGGTAACCTATGAACTATGATTGCACTTAATACAAGTTTCAAATTATTCTCTAAACTATCAATATGTGTTTTAGTATAATTAAATTCATTAACTGAAGAATTAAATGGAATAATATCTTTACCTCTCATATTAAAGAACAAATTTCCATCTTCGAGTTTTCTTATATTTCCATCAAATTCTAAAAATGAATCTCTCAATTTTTCGGCAATCTCATTATCTGGATACATTTTCAAATATTCAGATAGATTCATCCTCGCAAGATTGATTAAGTATAAATCTGTATTTGGAAAATCTTTTGCCTGAATTTCTTCAAATTTACTCTTACTAAAAGAATCATCTATCGTGTATTCTAAGATAAAATTAGCGTAAGAAGATTGGGCAATAATTTTCTTAAAGAAATCATTAGAAGAATAATCTATTTTTTGATAATTTTCAATCACTACAATCAGTCTGTCTTTACGAATTACATACTCAATATAATCCCTAAGGGTTTGAAGAATATCGTTATTCCCTGAATTAAAAAATATATTATAATCATAATTTTCAAATTTAAAAATCATTTTTGTGGCTGTATATAATAATTTTCCTACCCCACAAGGAACAGCATCTTTTGCGGCATTGCCAATAATTAATAAATTCCTCTTTTTAAGATGGGGGGTTAAAATATTATTAAAATAATATTTAAAAGATAATTTTTCCTTTTTTGAGGTCACATAGTAATTATTAAAAGCCCTCGCTAACTCTTGAATATAAGCACCAGGCATCATGTCTCCTATTAAATCGTTGATTTCCATTCTGATGCATTTTTTCTTTTCAAGAACTTTTTTAGAAAAGGCACTTTTGCCAATTCCGCTTATTCCTGTGATGAAAACGATTTTAGACTTCTCTTCAAAATTTAATCTTGATGACAAATCAGCGCACTCTTTTTCTCGATTTACAAATTCTCGGGACATGATAATAAATAGTTATCAGTTATTCACCGACAAAGATATAAAAATAATTTTATTCTTTTTTCTATATTTTCCTTTATATAATTCTTCCTCATTTAATAATATATCATGAGCATGTACTTTAACCATATTCGGATACAAAGGTACATTGCCTAATCCTGCCGTCCAAATTAGTTTGCTAAAAAAATCTTCCTCTTTCCCTTTAAGTTAAGAAAAGAGCGTATTTGTTTTGCAAAAATTTGTCCTTAGCGGATTACGGCAACCTTTTCAAGTATCCGAAACATGGTCAGTACACCGGCTCCGATACAGCAACAAAAAAAAGTCAGGATTATGAAAAATATAGAAAAAAACAGGAAACAAGGTAGTTCCCTTCCAATTAGCATCAAAATAATATTCTCTTCTTGATTGATTGCTCTACCGATTTATCAATTTTAAGTTAATTGTATTAATCAATTGATTAATAAATAGCGTAATCGATAGATTACAATTTGACATATTCTTATTTTTTCCGGAAAAATTCCTAAATATCCTTAAAAAAGGTGGCAGCTTGTGGCTTAATGCTGTATCATACATTATTTTATAATTTTGCCGGATGTATTAATGGATAACATTTAAACAATTTTTTTGCTATTTTGAAACATCTAAAAGTCCGTTCAAAGAAGAATCGGTTTTTATTTACAAAAGAGTTAAGAGCAAGTTTATGTTTTGGTAATACCAAAACCCACTTGCTCCCCTGAATGGGAGGTTATCCCGTTGGTCTCAAAAGTAGGAATTCAAACATAAAATCAAGTTATGGAAAAGAAAAAATCAGGCGGTCGTCCCATAAAGAAATTAGGCGAGAAGAAGAAATATTTAATCACAGTAAAGTTGGACACGGGAGAATATATTTCACTCAAAACAAAAGTCAAGATGGCGGGAATTTGTCGAAGCGAATTTATCCGCCAGTGTTTACTCGGAAGTGTTATTCTGCCGAGATTGACACCCGAATTGAACGATTATATCCGCAAACTCTCCGGCATGGGAAACAACCTAAACCAGATTGCACGGAAAGCCAACGCCGAAGGTTATTCCAATGCCCGGAATGAATGTCTGCTCTTACTTAAACAGATTGATAAAATAATAGGACTTATAGAAAATGATGGCAAAAATAGTTAAGGGGAAAGATTTCAAAGGTGTAATCAATTATATTTTGGATAAAAATAAAGGCACTGAGATTATTGATTATGACGGACTTCGTTTGAGGGATAAGGATTCTGTTATTCAAAGTTTTGTCAGGCAAGCAAACATGAATAATCGCGTTTCAAAGCCGGTTTGTCATATTTCGTTGGACTTTTCCGCACAGGATAAAGACAAATTATCGAACACATTGATGGCACAAATCGCACGCGATTACATGAGCAGAATGGGTATAGTGGACACACAATACATCATCGGCAGACATTTCGACAAGGAACATCCACACATTCATTTGGTTTATAACCGTGTAGATAACAACGGGAAAACTATTTCCGACAGCAACGACCGTTTCCGCAGTGAGAAAATCTGCAAGGAATTGACCGAAAAATACAGTTTATATTTCTCCACAGGTAAAGAAAATGTGAAAAGACACCGCCTGAAAGAACCCGATAAAACCAAATATGAAATCAATGATTCGTTGGAATCATTAGTCCCGAAGTGCAAAAATTGGGAACAATTGATTTTAGAATTGCAAAAGCAGGGAATAAAAACGGAGTTTAAACACAAAGGTAATTCCGATGAAATTCAAGGTGTACGATTTGGGAAAAATGGATATTTATTCAACGGTTCAAAAATTGACAGGCAATTCAGTTTTTCGAAAATAGATTATCAGTTATCCCAAAATGCAATAAACCAGAACAAAAATCAATCACAACAAATAAATTCTTCCGATAATGTGTTAAATTCAACTATTGAAACAGTGGGTTCTGTTTTGGGAGATTTATTTAGTCCGCAAACAGAAAACGGATATGACGATTCTCTATATCCACACAAACAACGATTAAAAAAGAAAAAACGGAAATTCGGGAGACAACTATAATTAATATAAAAAACGGGAAGATATGGGAAATATGAAGATAGAAGAAGTTTATACGCTTTTTGAAGAAATCAAAGAGCTTCTGGAAGATAGAGATAAAAATACAACGATTATTCAACCTGAGATAGAAATACCGGATTTATCAGCTATGAACTTATTGGTAAATAAGTTGGAGAAAACAATTGAAGAAATCCATAAACCTATAAAAACCGAGCATCGGCATATTATCAGCATCGCCTCAAACAAGGTGTTTTACGGATTTATTGGCATATTAGTTTCAATATTTATTTGCTTTTTTGTAATATATAACCAATGGGGAACAATTCATTCTTATAAAGATAATGATTTGAAATACCGTTATATTAAAACACAAGGCGAAACAACACCGGAAATACTATATAATCTGGAAAACATTTTTGAGAATAACCGTGATAGCGCGAAAATTATCAGCAAATACATCAAGCAATACGAAAAATCGGTAATCGAAGAAGCCAAACGTTTGGAAAAAGTCCGGTTGAAGGAATAGGAAACTGAACGGTTAAAAATTGAACAGGAACAATTAAAGAAACAAGAATAATATCAACCAAATAATTTCATACCAATTTTTCATATTTTTAAACATTGCTAAAAAAATAATTCTCCTGAAAATTAGTTATTTGTGTCATTTTAAACAAAAAAATTGCTTTTTATTTGTTTTTGTGTATAAAAATAATTTATTTTTGTGAAATGAAAAAGTAAAAACCATGAAGTCAGCATTCTTAGCGGCAGCCCAATGGCTTTTACACGTACAAAATAATAATTGTTGTTTTATGCGAAGGATTTATTTTGCCTGTCACTTACCTTTGGTTTTCCCTGAAATTTTTAGTGGTTTTTTCTCATTCTTATACAAAAATGGATATTGGTGTAGGCGAAGTATCTGGGAACTTTGCAAAACGGAGTTAGCCAAATAATGCTCCGCCGTTTTAACGTTTTTCAAATGGCAGAGCTAAAACATAAAAATGTAGATAAGGGAAACAAATATGGTAATCATTTTAATACTTGCCAAAAGAAGAAAATGCAGTTATTCAAACATCGGATTTATCTGCCGGAATGTATGTTTTGAAACTGGAGAAGAAAGGTGCTATCCAAACAAAAAAAAATACAAATAGTGCATTAATATAAATAAAATAATTATGAAATAACTTTTACAAACTACTAAAAATAAATTGACTATGAAAAATTTTACAAGAATTACAATATTCCATATAGTTTTGATACTTGGAATATTTACTGCAAACGCACAAAACAATACAGATGATTACTATCCATTAGTGGAAGAAGGGAAGGTTTGGAGTGAACTTGTTTTCACAAGTGATCCGAGCGGGTTACCTAATTATGATTATTATACCGTATATTATAAAATATACGGTGACACTATTGCTAATGATATTTATTACAAAAAGATATATAGAACTGCAAGAGAGAACGCAATTTTCCCAGATGATTGGGTAATAGATTTTTATATAAGAGAGAATGACAACAAACAAATTTTGTATAAACGTTCATTAAGTGGATGGGAAAGAATGCTATATGATTTTTCTTTAGAAGTTGGAGATATATTACCGGAAGAAATATATGAAGGAGGAGATATCATAATAGAATCTATAACATACGAATTAATGGAGAACGGGGAAGAGAGGAAAGTTTTTTGGCTATCTGATTATTGCCATGTACCTGAGTTTTGGATAGAAGGGGTTGGAAGTAGTTTTGGTTTAGAGAAAACATTAGGAGGGTTTATTACAGGTGGATCTTATAAATTGCTCTGCCATTGGCAAAATGAAACTTTATTATACCATAACTCAAGTTATGAAACTTGTTTTGAATCTTCATTATTAATTGAGAATTACAGTAAGTTTAATATTTATCCTAACCCTGTAAAAGATATATTACACATACAAAATACAGATAATTCAGATATTAATTGTATATCATTAATCAATATTAACGGTCAAGTTATTGAACAGTATCAACCTAAAACAACACAAATAAATATTTCGAACATAAAAGAAGGGATTTATTTTATTAGATTTTCAACCAAGGAAAGAGATATAATACAAAAAATTGTAATTGAAAAATAAACAGTTATGAAATAACTTTAACAAACTACTAAAAATAAATTGACTATGAAAAATTTTACAAGAATTTCAATATTCCAGATAGTTTTGATACTCGGAATATTTTCAGCAAATGCACAAAATTACAAATCCTATTTTGGTGAGGAATATACCAAATGGTCGGTTTATTACCAGGAGTGCGAGTATTCGTATTCCCAAATATTTTTATCACCACATGATAGGATAGAGGAAATAAATGGAATTACATATTTTTGCCTTTTTGATATGTATCATGACACTAGTAGTACCAGTGTTCCTGTTACTGAGAATCCTGTTGCATATATGCGAGAAAATTCTACGACAGGCCAACTCTTTTTTAGATATAAATCGGGTGATACAGGAGAGTTTTCTGAAATTGTCGTATCAGATATGTCTTTAGATGTTGGAGATTCGATTCAAATATTTGATTATGAATTAAAATGGCAGAATTTAATTATTTCGGAAGAAAATATTGCCTATGCTATTGTTGACAGTATTTATTATTTGAATGATTTAAAGCATATTCGTACTTCCGCCCGGTTTTACCATGAATGGGTAAGCAAATATGACCATTTAACATTTATTGAAACTATGGGTTCCAATATTTCGCCTATGTTAGATCTTCCTGAGTTTAACGTGTCATGTTTTAGGGGCATTCCTATTTCATTATGTTACGAAACCGAAAAAGAATTAATTCATTATTACCCGGATGTTTACCAATCTAACTGCCTAATAATTTACACGGGAATTGAAGATTTGGAAAATAAACCGATGGTTAATGAAACTATACAAGGCGGCTTACTGTGCCTGTCTTTTGGTCAGTCTTTCAATGGTCAGATTAACCTTTTTAATTATTCAGGCAAAATGCTGTATAAAACAAACATTTCGAACAAAACAAGTTTTGAGATTGATATCAGTAAGTTTTCCAAGGGAATATATGTATTGCATATACGAAGTGCTAATAATGAAATTATAAATAGAAAAATTATAAATTTTTAAATTAATCAACGATGAAAAAGACTTTTATCACATTAATTACATTACTGATTAGTATTAGCAGTTTTGCACAATATATTGATTTTTACGATGAATGTCTTACACCTGATTCTAGTGAAACATCTGCAAAATATTTGTGTAATTCTAAGGATGGATATGATTTCCCCACAAAAGGTACATATAGGATGTTGGTTATTTTTATAAATATTATTTATGATGTTACCCCTGATTTAGATCCTAATATTATTAATGGGTGGGGATGGGAAGCCGACACTATTGGAGGAATAAATTTACGACCACCAAAACAATATTTTGATGATGTATTTGATACACATAATACCTTACCTCGTCAAGGTTTTTTTACTAAATATATGTCCGAGTGTTCTTTTGATTCTTTGGTTATACTGGCAGATTTTACTTCTGTTGGAATCAGGCAATCCCAAATACAATCAGATGGAGGAAGTTTTGAGTATCTCAAGTTAAGGGATAGCACTTTAAGTTTTATAAATAACGAAGGAGGTCTTCAAGCTTATTATAACCATAATTCTATTTCAGATTACGATAATGCTACTTGTGGTTACCCTCCTACTCCTACAAATAATGATAAATTAGATTATGTTGCATTTTTTGTTTTAAATCCTACTTTAATTCATGGAGGCAGTACAATTAGACCGGGATGCGGAGTTACAGCTTCAGGAATGAATAAAAAGATTAAAATATCGAATGTGGAGTATAATATTGAAGCTTGGACAATGTTCGGTATAGGTATTATTAGTTTAAAACATAGTGGCTCCATTCTTATACATGAATTTGCACATGGATTACTTGGCGGAAATGAATTCCATACTTCCGGAGGAAATCACCTTGGCACTAAAAGTATAAATACTTTTATCTACAAACAACAAGGTTTTGGCTTATTTAATAGCGGAAATAGTTTCAGGTCGTGTAATGCATACGAACGTTGGCGTTTAGGTTGGCAACATCCAAGCAATACTGCTCATAGGATTGCAGCCGGTGGCAAGAATAGTGATATTGTTTCACAATTTTCAGGTATTCAGACATTTTATCTAAGAGATTTTGTTACTTATGGAGATGTTATCAGGATTAAATTACCTTATAAAGACAGTGAAGAAGCTTCTAATCAGTATATATGGTTAGAAAATCATCAGGTAGGCAGAAACGGGAAATTAGATGGATTCAATTATCATTTTTATCCAAACGTAAATTGTGTCCCATTAGGAACTCCAGGTATTTATAGCTATATACAGGTAGGAAAAGATATCCTTGAGGGTGAAGATTCTATTGTTTTCTACAACAGAGAAACCGATAATCTCAGGATGATAAGTGGGGAAGGAAATTATAATATGGAATATAAGAATAATATTAATGATTGTATTCCTTGGAGTACCCGACCAACATTTGAATATTTAGGATCTAATCCTCTATCTGGTACTAATGATTTAACTGAGGCAATAATAACCTCAAATAATAATTTACATCTTTTTGATGACTTTACATTTGTGGGCAATAAATGGAAGGATAATATTCTTTATAATCAATTGATTTGGTATGGTGATACTTTAGATGCTTTTACATCGGGAACCAAAATGGATATAAGTTCAAATCCTCCTCCTATCAATGCATATACCTATTATGCAAAATATTACACAGCGAATCCCAATGTATATGTTAAAGAAGATAATTACCGTGATACAAGGAAGAAATATCTTACAGGGTTAAGTATCAAAATGAACTACGCCTATACATTGGCTGATGGGACAGAGGTATTTAAAGTAGATATTCGATGGGACGATTATGATGTAAAAGAAAATGTAAATTGGGCGGGTGATATTGTTTTAAAAGAAGAACTGTATTTATTACCGGATAAAACCATTACCTTTGAACAAAATTACACGGTTTACCAAACGGAAAGAGACAATATTACAGGCGTTTTTGCTCCACCAACATTATTTACATGTGAAGAAAATTCAATATTTTGTCAAAATTCCAATTCACATGTAGAAGTCACCGAAAGAAGTACAATATTATTAAAAAGCGGTTCAAAATATATTATTTCCGAAGGAGCAGACTTAATCATAAAAGCGGGTTGTACTTTAGAGGTAGAAGATTGTGCTATATTAGAAATAAAAGGACAATTAATAGTTGAGGGGCTAATATAATTTTTCATCCTAATGCATCAGTTAGAATGGAAAACCTGTCAAAAATCATATATTCCGGTAATGTCGGACATTTAATATATCCTTATATTTGGGTAAACTCTAACATAACAAGCAATACTACAATAAACCAACCAATAACATTTACTAATGATGTCGTTATCAACACAGGAATAACACTAACTGTAAATTCAACTATGAAAATGACAAGTGATTGTAAAATTATTGTTAAGCCCGGTGCAAAATTAATTGTTGATGGTGGAGTATTAACAAATGCATGTTTCGATAAAACCTGGTATGGCATCCATATCTCAGGTAACGACACAATGCCGCAAACTTCACAGTATCAAGGTGCTGTTGAGTTGAAAAATAGTGCCATTATAGAAAACGCCAGATTTGCCTTGATGACTTATGACCTTGAAGATAACTACTCTACAACCGGTGGAATAATTTATGCCGAAAATACTACTTTTAAAAACAATCGTAAATCAGCAGTATTTTGGGCATATCCTCCAACAGGCTTACAAACAATCCGCCAGAATGTAAGTTACTTTAAAAATTGTACTTTTATTGTGGATGATAGCAATTTATTCGAGAACAGCGGTTTTGAATTCGAATCGCATATATCTATGTGGGGTGTTACAGGAGTAAAAATTTACGGTTGCACTTTCGAAAATAACACAAGCAATACCTCAAACCGTTATAAAGCAATATATACCGAAAATGCCGGCTATATAATAGATCAACAGTGCAGCTCTTATAATCTAACGAGCTGCGAGTGCAAAAATGCACCTACACCCTCCGTGTTTAAAGGTTTTGATAAAGCCATTGTCTCAACAGGCTCAGGCTCTCAATATGCCATCAGAATAGACAGAAGCCATTTCTCTAATAATATTACAGGAATATCTTTCAAAGGATTCGGCAATTTTCAATTATCTCGTTTAAACATGTCATCGGAAACACCTTACAACAATTTTCCTACAGGAATATACATAGATAAATGTACGGGATATAAAATAGAAGGCAATGAGATATATTCCAATGGAGATCAAAATTCAACAGGTATCCATATAAACCATCCGGGAAGGGATGAAAACAAAATATACAGAAACCGGATTTATAAAACGGGTTATGCAATAAAAACAACTGCCCTAATACCTCCTGGAAGAGATTTCCCCTCAACCGGCTTACAATTTGCCTGCAATAATATGTACGAAAACAACAATGATATTTTTGTTACGGCACAATCAATTATACGAAGTGAACAAGGTTCTTCTAATTCCGGCGCCGACAATTTGTTTACTCAAACAGGTAATTATGATTTATATGTAAACTCAAGCAATACTGTTAATTATTATTACAATAATTCAATAACAAGGAAAACTCCCGTAAACTGCACCAACAATATTAGCAAATTAAATGCAAGAGCTAATCCTTGCGGCAGTACATTGTGTGCAAGCTCTATTTCCGATACTTTGGGAAATGGAGGAATAACTTATAAAGCAAAATCATCTTTGACGGAATATTCGGAACTAAACAAAAAATATTCTGAAATGATGAGTTATTTTTATGCTAAAGGTTTTGATAAAGTTTTAACAAATTACTATAATGATATTATTGAGGATAAAAAAATGTTGAACGATGCAATGGTTTATCATGCAGAAATATTATTGTTAACCGAGTATATGGCTGAAATAAGTAATGAGGCATTATTCGCTTTAAAAACAGATAGTATTATTGAACTCGGAAAAATTAGAGACTGGTATGATGAGATGTACACTTTAAATGCCAAATATTCCCTTGCCGAAACATATTACCAAATGGGAAAATATAATGAAGGCTTCAAAACACTGGAATTAATACCTAAGATGTTCGATTTGAACGAGGAAGAATTTATAGAACATGATAACTATGTTTCCTTATATAATTTCAAGTATGGAATTATGAAAAGCGGTAGAACTATTGCCGAATTGAAAAAAGATGAAATAGAGAAATTAAACGGTATTGCAAAAAAATCATACGGATTATCTTCCGTAATGGCACAAGGAGTGTTGTGTTTCTTTTACGATATATGTTATGATAACACATTTAATGAAGATACAGATGAGGGTTTAAAAAGTCAGAAATCAATTGTCAATGAAATAACTACCAACCAAAATCGTATCACAATATATCCTAATCCGGGCACAGATAAGATTACAGTAATCTCGGAAATAGATAATTGTAATTTCGAACTAATAAATGTCAACGGTGTAACCCAAACAACCTATAAACTTCAAAAAGGGATAAATATATTTGATATATCCATATTAGTACCCGGAATATATATTTACAGGGTATTTAATGATGGTGAAATTATCTCCGAGAAATGGGTGAAGATGTGAGATTGGTTTGTTAGTCTTCCATAAATAGAGAATTTAACTCTATGCTATATTTATCCAAGTTGACTATGCTAGTATCCCTAAACTCTAAAAAACAAACTAAAATGTAAAACACAGGATAAATAGATAAATTCTCATAAATATTACAAAATTTCTTATCTTTGCGAATTATATATCTTTGTATTGATAAATGTTTGAATCGAATTCAAGAAATTTTCAATTAAAATTAGGACGGAATATATTTGGTCAATATTAAATAACTATTGAATATAAAAAACGACGAACATACTCGGAAACAAAAAAAATAGAAACTTAAAAAATAATATTATGTCAGTAAACTTAAAATTAGAAATCTTTAGAGTTTCTTTAAAGAAAAAAGGAGGAAGAAACGATACTTTATTTGACTTCAAGGTTCTTTTTAATGAAATTGACAAAAACAAGAAAAAGGCATATGAGAAATTTGTTGAAGGCTTTATAAATTATTTTAATAATGAATTTAAAATGAATGCTGACGGAAACAAGGGAATGACATCTTCATCCACAACTCGTTATAAGATAGATTTTTACTCCAATGTAATAAATGGGGAAATCTTTGGCGGTCCAACAGACATGCAACAATCCATTTATAAGAAAAATAATTCCAAAAAGAAAACAGGGAATCTTGAAAAAGATGACATTGCAACCTTACCTTTCTTTTTTAAATTTTGGACACCTTATGACCATAATACAGGAGTACTAATGGTGCAAAGCTATTCTAATCATACAATAACAGAATTAGTAAAAATTCATTTGACAAAATACATTAATACATTCGGATATAGTATAATAATAACTCCTTACATACCAGAAAGCATAGCTGAAAAATATAAAGAGCATAGCAATGTTTATAAAATAACATATGTTAAAGAAAGGTTAACTAAAGATAAGCGGAAGTTATTAAATCCTCTTTTTACTGATTTTGATAATTTGAAAATAAAAATCGAAGTTTCTGGTTTTAAAGAAAGTGTAAATGACTTTTGGGATAAATTTAGGAAAAGTGGAAAAACATTAGGTTCTAATTTAGAGGATTTTGATATAAAAGAGGAAGACGATTATGAAGTAATTGCTCATTATGTTGATGAAAATGGGCATAAAACACATACAAGTATGGCAAAAAATCTAAAAATTAACCCAACAAATTTTTTGCCTGAAATACTTAAACAATCAGTTAGCAATCATTTTGATTTTGACAAAATAAGAAAACACACTAATTCTATATTAAATGATATAAAGATAGCCATTAACTATAAGTAAACCATAATTATGCTTAAGAGATTAAACATTTTTGAAATTTGCAAAGATGGCATTAATGCTATACAAGGAGAAAGCAAAAGAATTACTTTTTTTTTAATTTATTGGCTCATACCTATTATATTTGCAATAATATTATGCCACTTTGATTGTTTTATATCAAAAGGCATTTCTTCTGATATTATCGGAGGAATAGGTCTTTTTGCGGGATTGATGTTTACTTTATTGTTTGTAGTGACAAATAGTTATAGAACAAGAAAAGAACAGCTTTCAAAAGATGAAAGTGATGAAAATAAAAGCTATCTTACAAGATATAATACTTTTGCTGAAAACATAGTTTCTCTAATCTCATATTCAATCGTAAAGGCAGGATTAATTATAGTATTTACTCTGGCTTATATTTCGTTATTAACATATGAATGCAACAATCTTTCAGTCATATTTTCAAAAATATGTAATGGCTTACTTATAATTCAACTTATACAATTTGCAATTATCATTACTATGATTTTGAAAGAAATGTATGCTATGTTATATGATGATATTAACAAATAGATATATTAAAAATGAATTATACAGAATTGACAATAATAGATAGCCTATCTATTCACAAAGTAGGCAATAAATCCAATGAAGAAATAATTAAATTATCAAATCAAAAAGTTAAGTTAGATAATGAAATAAACAAATTATTGCGTGTTTATTTTATGTTTTCTTTCAAATCCTCTGAATACTTCAACTTTTATCATGACATCAACCTCAACATGAATGAAGTATTCTCTTGTGTAGCGGCGATTTTCGATAATCCGGATTCACTTTTAGAACAATCACAAAATCTTGCCAAACATTTGTACGAACAAAGTACGCATCCCAAGATAAAAGGCGGTGAATTTTATGTGGTTTATTTCAAAGATTGCATTATTGAGGGTGAGACTGTTGATGCAATCGGATTATTTAAGTCCGAAAACAAAGATACTTTTTTGAAAGTCTATCCTGCCGGAGATAGTTTTGAAATAGAAAGCCAACAAGGCGTTAATATCAACAAATTGGATAAAGGTTGTTTAATTTTCAACACCGAAAAAGAAAATGGTTATGTGGTAGCAGTAGTTGATAATACCAACAAAGGTGCAGAAGCACAATATTGGTTAGACGATTTTTTACATGTTCGTCAACGCAAAGATGAATATTACAATACACAAAATGTTTTATCGCTATATAAAAACTTTGTCAAGGATGAACTTCCACAGCAATTTGAAGTCTCCAAAGCCGACCAAATAGACCTTCTGAACAGATCTGTAAAATTCTTCAAAGAAAATGATAATTTTGATATGGAAGAATTTGCGAACGAAGTCATCGCTCAACCCGAAATCATAGACACCTTTAATCAATATAAAGTCAATTATCAAAAAGAATATGATACTGAGATGATGGATAATTTCACTATCTCCGAACAGGCAGTTAAGAAACAAGCCCGTGTTTTCAAAAGCGTTATCAAATTAGATAAGAATTTTCATATTTATATTCATGGTAACAGGGACTTGATAGAACAAGGAATTGATGAAAAAGGAAAATATTACAAAGTTTATTATAAAGAAGAATTGTAAAAGATTATTGATGATAAATATGTATTTATGAAGAAGAATTTAAAAAACAAATATTTAGGCATATTATTTTTATTGGCTATGGTACTGTTTGTATCCTGCGCAACCTTGCCTAAGGCAACCGTTGAAATGTCTATATTGTTGGAAAAACAAATTACTGCATTGGAGAGCAATCATATAATGATTGTAAACAAATATTTTGAAGATAAAAAACAATATGCGGAAGAAATTATAGAAAAAGAATGGTATCCGGCTTTTTTAGATGAATTTTTTAAAAATGAGGTTGTAAAAGAAGTTTGGGAAGAAGCAGTCGAATCCAATGATGCAGAAACCAGAATGGAAGCATTAAAAGAAATCATTCAGGTTATCCATGAAAAACGTACAGAGATTATGGATTCAATGATTCAACCTTTGGAGAAAACCCGTATAGAATGTATATCAGCCATTCAAAGTGAATATGAAAAAGCCAAACAAATGAACAGAACAATAACAGAAAATATTTCAAGCGTAAATGAGGCTCAGGAAATGCGTAACAATTTATTACCCACTGAGGTTAAAAATGTGGAAAATATCATGTTTCAGTATATGGAAAAAGCAGACACAATACTAGATAAAGTTCAAACTACCATAGAAGTGCATAATGAAAGTAAAAACAAAATCAATGAAATATTTAAAAATGATTAAAAATGGACAGATACGATAAACTGAAAGGTGCTGCCGATGATGCTGCCGAAAAAGCAAAACAAAAAATTACAAAGTTAAACGCCATCCAATTTCAACAATTTATAAGTGATTTGGAAAAGGAGTGTGTTGATGCCGACACAATTTCAACACTAAAATCGACAATACATGATACAACCAAACGAAATAAACTGATAACAGACCTTGTTGAAAAAGGAGGAAATGTTGCTAATTGTATAATAAACATATTGAACAAAGTGAAATAAATAAAATGTTTATTTGATTGTTTAGTAAAAGAGAGAGCAAAAGTCCATGAACATCAAAGAAATCATAAAACAACCAGAAGGCAGGCGATTAGAATTTAAAGAGTCTTTGCCCGAACGTGCAGATTTGGCAAAAACAATCATAGCTTTTGCAAATGATGCCGGTGGAGAATTATTCATTGGCATACAGAATAATCCAAGAGAGATTGTCGGATTACCGGAAGAAGACCTTATTTCAATTGAAGAACAGGTGAGTAATATTATATTTGATCGTTGCTATCCGGCTATTTTACCGGAAATTACTTTTCTTACAGATGAAAATAAACATTTTATACGGGTAACAGTATACCGCGGGAGCATGCCTCCTTATTATTTGAAAGATAAAGGCAAGCTAAAAGGAACCTATATCCGTGTTGGATCGTCTAATCGTCAGGCTGACGAAGAAATCATTGCCGAATTGGAACGCCGAAAACGGAATGTATCGTTTGACAGTGAATTGGTAATGGACAAGTCTGTAAAAAATTTGAATATTGATAATTTCAAAGATGAATTTCAGAATAGAACGGGTGAAAAGTTAAATGGTCAAACCTTGCGAAAACTGGAACTTGTCAAAAATGTAGAAGGAATAGAATATCCGACCAATGCTTTGATTTTGTTTTCGGATGATGGACTTCGCCGTTCGATGTTTCATTTTGCCAAAGTAGAGTGTGCACGATTTAAAGGAATTGATTCAAAAGAGTTTATCGACCAAAAAAGTATAGATTCCAACATATCAAAGCAAGCAGAAGAAGCTTATAATTTTGTATTGCGTCACATAAATAAAGGGGCTACTGTAGAAGGTGTCTATACTGTTTCCCGTTGGGAATATCCGGTTAATGCTATACGGGAAGCTATACGAAATGCTATTGTACATCGGGATTATTCACTAATAGGGAAAGATGTTAAAGTAGCTATTTACGATGATATGATTGAAATAACATCTCCTGGACTTTTACCTCCTTCTATTGATTATTCGGCAATGGAAAGCCGTCAAAGTGATGCTAGGAATAAAATTATTGCACCGGTATTTAAACAAATGGGAATTATAGATCAATGGGGAAATGGACTAAAACTCATAGCAGACGAATTGAAAGAATATCCTCAAATTGGTTTTCGATGGAGGGAAACGGGCTTATCCTTTCAAGTTCAATTTGTAAAGCTTGATTATTTGACAGAGCAAGAGTTACAGCAAGAGTTACAGCAAGAGTTACAGCAAGAGTTACAGCAAGAGTTACAGCAAGAGTTACAGCAAGAGTTACAGCAAGAGTTACAGCAAGAGTTACAGCAAGAGTT
>JAISNV010000031.1 GCA_031276035.1 Bacteroidales bacterium
TTAATATCTCCGTTTACATCTAATTTCTTGGTAGGTGAAAGTGTGCCTAATCCTACATTGCCGTTATTTTCTATATACAAATTATATTTAGTAACATCAATAGCTCCGCCGGCTTCATAAATAAAATGTAAACCAGATGTCTCACGTTTTATATGCCAGCCTACATTTGATGCAGGATCAGCTGCCAACACAATTTCGTTTTTTGCTATTATTTTATCTTCTGACAAAATATTTCCGGTAACATGTAAACGTTCCGAAGGTAATATAGTGCCTATTCCTACTTTTTCATCATTACTTAAAAACAATATCTGTTTTGGTTTACTTCCAATTCCCTCTGTTCTATAATCAAAACGTAAACCGGTATTGTTTGAAAAAACAATCCAAGTGTCGTTTGCAATACTACTATTATACTTAAACTTTAATTCTCCCGAATTAGCAGATGCACTTTCTAATAATAAATTCCCGGCAACACTTAATAACTCTGTCGGTGCTGTAGTACCTATTCCAACATAACCCGGAAATGATGTATTGGATTGGCGTACTATTGTAAGCGACGGCACAGTAGTAACTCCAAGCATTATACTATTGGTAATATTATTTTGAAGATTGTTATACTTGTCGATTCCCAAACCTATAAGAATTGAGTTCGGCAAACCGACTTTTAGATTATTTCCTAAAGCCATACTACCGCCGGCAGTTGATTGTACTATTGCATAATTACCGTATGCAAAACTGTTGGAAGCCAATACTTGTGAGAACGCACCTCCTACAAATGAGTTTAATCCAGTAACTGAGGTTGATGTTCCTATAGATATGGAGGATAAACCTACTGCTTTATTTTCTGTCGGGCAATCCCAACAATTTTGGCCAAACAATTGCGAAACAAAAATAAAAAATAATAAATGGAGCGTTAAAGTTATTTTTTTCATTAGATTTTTTATAAAAGCTGAAAATAATCAAACATTTTTTGAATTTATTTTACTCTTATTTTTTTTAAACAGGGTAAAACATACTAAAATAAAAGAACGCGATTAAACTTAAATCCCCTTGATAAACATATATATATTGTGTATTACATTAAAAAAAAATCTTATATTAATAAATGTTAACGACGTCCGAAGATAACAATCTTATTCTAATAATTTCAATGATATTTAGAAAAAAGTTATCAACATATTGTTAACATTTTTCAAGGCAAAGGAGGAAGACTGCTAATTATTGCTCCCAATATTCACAATTTGCTATATAACAAGCACCTACAACAACATTATAATCCAAGAATAAAGCTGTTAAGACACTTCTTTGAATTATTAAATCATTAAATTTTTGAATTAATCATCAATCTGGAATTTGGGGGATTAGCATTTTGTTCAGCTTTTGAATCATAAATGGGATTTCAGAACTATTAAAAAATTATTGCAATGATTCAAAAGTTCTAAACATCAGGTTTAAGAACCTGATATTTATACATTATTCTAATTATTATTAGATGCTTCCCGTGATTTTCTAGCGAAGAATTGTACTAAGGCGAACATTAATGCCAGACAGGAGATAATTGTCATAATTAAAGACAGATTATTTATTTCTGGCCAGGTAATATTATTAAGGAAACGCATAGCTTTCAGAATATACGGAGCAATAAATTTTTGAATAAAGAAAAGTACATCATCTTTAAAAATTATTATCAATGATGATGACACAACAGCAGCAGCTCCTATTATCAAAACCATAAAAGTTTTTAAAGAAATTTTATTAGGTTGGGCTATATTCTCAACTTTATCCATGACTTTGGCGGAGAAATCAACACTTGGTTCATCCAAATCAATATTTTGAAACAAGTTATATAAATTATCTTTATTCATTGTCATTTTTGTTTAGTTTTGATAATAATTTTTTTCGTGTTCTGAATAGTTTAATTTTCACATTTGAAACACTGATATTCAGTATCTGAGATATTTCTTCAACCGAGTTGTTCATATTATAATATAAACTTAAAAGAAGAGCTTCATCCGCATTTAACAAGCTTAACTCTTTCTTAAGTCTGATTATCATTTCATCAGAATAAACCAAATCGGGATCATCAACATTTTCATCTAATTCATTTTCATTAATATTTTCGATAGGAGTAAAAAATTGCTTATTTTTTCTGGAGAAGGATATTGCTTCATGATAAGCGATACTATACAACCATGTTGAAAATTTCGATTCGAATTTATAACTACTAAGTGATTTAAATGCTTTCACAAAAACATCTTGCGAAACATCTTCGGCATCCTCAACAGCTTTAATTACTTTATGAACAATGGTATAAACCATATTTCGGTATTTTCCGACAATGAAAGAAAAAGCATTAACATCTCCTGAAAGTGTTTTTGCAATACAATCATTATCATCAACCGATCTCATACAAACTTTAGACGCAAATTTAGATTTTGGTTACAAAAAAAGGTCTGTCAAAGATTCTTTTCTGACAGACCTTTGTCGGGATGAGAGGATTTGAACCTCCGGCCTCTTCGTCCCGAACGAAGCGCGCTAGCCAAACTGCGCCACATCCCGATAAATTTTCGACTGCAAAAGTATAAGAATAATTTTTATTATGCAAATATTTTTGCAGTCGAAAACAAAAAAGTTTTATTTCAATATTGCTTTAAAATCGTTGTCGTTACGATATTTTATAAATTCCACATCATTAGCTGCTTTAGTCTTAAACGAGGAATTAACCTTAAACGCGTTGTTCAGATTTTCAATAACTGCGCTTTTCTTGTTATTACGAGCAGCAATAACAGCTTTCAGATAATGAGTTTCATTAGCATTTGCACAAGACAAAGCTTGTTCCGCTTTATTTGCATCACCGTTTGCCAAGAACATTAGAGCAGCATTATAATTACATTTTTCAGAAGCTAAATTCTTATTTGCTTCATTATAATTACCTTCCATTAAATTAAGTATTCCAGTATTATATCTTACATCGGCACCGACCAATTTAGCTTTATCATAATAATTTCTTGCGGTAGCAATATCGCCGGCTTGAGAATATCTTGCACCGAAATTATCAAGAACTATCGGATTGTTAGCCGATTGTTTATTTGCTTTATCCAAATACTCATGAGCCTCTTCACTCCTATTTTGTTTTAGCAGAACTGCCGCATAATTAACGTTTCCTTTCCAATCGTGCGGGAAAAATTCCGAATACGTTTTATATATTTGCTCTTGCTCTTTAATATTATCAGTTAATGTACCCGCATAAAGCAACTCTTTATTCATTAAAGAAGCTGGTCTGTTTAATGCCAGATTTAAAATTTCTTCACTGGATTTCTTTGGTTCGTAGCAATAAACTTTAATCTCAACACGACGCAACGGAGGAAGAACTTCATCTTTCAATTCTTCATAAATTAAAGTCATATTACGAATTTCTTGTTCCTTTTGAATAGGCGATGCTTGAGATCTTACAACATTAAGAATAATGTTTTTGTCTTTAATATTTGAAGCGCTTACAGCTTTGATAAAACCATCCCAATCTTCGCCTAAAGCCTGTGTGTCAAATTTATACACGCTCTCAGGATTCTTAACTTTAACGTTTGAATTATATTCGGTAGATAATTCTTTAAAGATATCATTAACTATTTTTATACCGGTAACGGCTCTTCTTTCAGAAAGTCCTTCATTAAAACGCTCTTCGCCTTCAGGAGAAGCGTATGCCTTAATTTCAATCTTTTCTATTTCCCATCCTTTATCAATAAATCTTTTTATCTCCCTTGTTTGTGAATTTAAGTCATGAGTTTTATTTAACTTCAAGTTTTTATCCAAATTATGAAGATTAACTTGGAAATACGCGGTCATTTCCTGACTAACAATAGTAACAGGTTCATAATATTCGCTAAGATCCATTCCGAACATAGCGGCGGTTTCCTTATTAGCAAAATACAAGTGTTCATCGTGCATTACGTCTGCGTAGGTAGTAACAACTCCGTCAGCCAATTTTACTTCATCCTGATCAATAGTTTTCTTACCTTTAGCAACCTTAGGTTCCACAACCAAAACTGCATTCTCCATACCCGGTTCAAAAGTTATACTTTCTTTATAAGTTAAAGCGGTCGGCTGTTTATAACTAATAACTTTACCTTGTCCGGCAGCTTTTTCACCTTTAAAATATGCGGATTTGAATTCTTTTTCTTTATTCCCATATTTTAATACCGGAGTAAACTCCATAGTAGCTTTTTTGTTAAAAGCTTTAGCAGGTATTTCTGCGTTAATATCAACACTAACCTTGTTATCCGCCAGCACCAAAGGGTTTGGAGTAACATTATACGAATCAGGAAGTTTTACACCAGCACAACCTGTAAAAAGGATGATTGACAAACTTATCAATGCAATAGACTTAAAGTTAAATTTTAAATTCATAACGTTCTAATTTACTATTAAACAATATAAAAATTTTGTACAAAGATATACTATTTGCATTAGATTCAACTTATAAAAATTGTGAAAATTTTTTCTTAACGTAACATTTTCCCAAATAAGTTATAAAGCACTATACCGCAACAAACAGAAATGTTTAGAGAGTGTTTTGTACCGTATTGTGCAATTTCAATACAAACATCAGATTGTTCAATAATTTCATCTTCCACACCATGTACTTCATTCCCGAAAACCACGGCATATATTTTATCTTTTTCCGGGAAAAAATCATCAAGTAAAATACTGTTATCGGTTTGTTCTATAGAGACAATTACAATGTTATCCTTTTTTAATTGTTCAATACACTGTGCAGTTGTTTCATAATACTGCCACTCAACCGATTCGGTTGCTCCAAGCGCTGTTTTATTTATGTCTCTGTGCGGCGGCGTACATGTAATTCCGCAAAGACAGATTTTTTGTACCAAGAAGGCATCGGCAGTACGAAAAACAGAACCAATATTATTCAGGCTTCTGATATTATCTAAAACAACAATTATAGGAGTTTTAGAAGCATCTTTGAAGTCATCAACACTGATTCTGTTCAATTCGGAATTCTGCAATTTACGCATTTTGTTTAGCTTAAATTAGATTCCTTAATTCGAAATGAATTAGTTACATTTAAGAACTTCAGTCATTTTATGAGTTGCCTCTTCTTTAAAGGTTGCGGAAGTAGCGGCTTGACTATAATATTTGCAGGCATTATCTTTATCACCTTTTGCTTCGTATGCTCTCGCTAATTCAAGGTTAATACCATTGCGAATGTCCTTGCTGTCTGATTCTGTTTCAAGGCCCATTAATCCTGCTTCAATAGCTTCATCGGATTTATTAAGTTTATTAAAGCACGAAGCTTTTAAATACCAGGTAGTTTCAATACCGCCATCAATAGAAATAGATTTATTTAAAGCATCTATAGCTTCATTAAATTTATTTTTAGCAATCAATTCTTGAGCTTGATTATTAAAATAGGTTGTTCCGACTTGTTTTGCGGAATTTACAGTTTTTTCATCATTTTTTGCATTGCCATAGCTTACTGCTTTTGTGATTGATTCAACCATTTTGTCTTCATTGTTTAATTCACTGTAAGAAAGCGCATTGAATAAATAAGCTTTTGGAGTAGCAACATTATATTTAATTGCCAAATCAGATAATTTAATCGTTTCCTCCCAGTTTTTTTGTCCGAAAGCACTACCGGCCTGTGAAACATAAACATTGGATATTAACGACTTAGATGAGTTCGCTATTTTAGTCTCACCAAGTTTTTCGGCGTCATCAACAGCTTCCAACAAGTACTTCAAAGCCTCATCAATGTTCTTATTTTGAATTAATTCTTTACCATAATTAACCTTAGTTGTTGGTATCATCTTTTCTATTTTTCCAGCCAAATCTTTTCCGTCTTCGCCGAGTTGATTTGCAATTGAAAGAGCATTTTGATATGATTTCAATGCTCCGTTAAAGTTTTTACTTTTAAATTGCTCGTTAGCTGTGTTAAATAATTCACCTGCTTCATTTAATGATTGTGCTGAAACGGTTGTTGCAAATACTAATAATACGATTGATAAAATTAAGTTTTTCTTCATTTTCATTAAAATTTTTATGTTTTGGTTTATAAAAAGCCTATAAAATTGCAATAATTGAGCAAAAATATAAGAAAAAAATAAGAATTCTAAGCTTTTTAGAAAAATTATGATTTAAACTTCATTAAACTTATCCCTAACTGCTTCCATCACAATATCGTTTCTTTCTTCATCCAAAGAAACAAAAGATATATTAAGTTCAATATGTTTATCAGTATTATTAGCAACTTTGATAACCGGAGCTTTATTTGTTGATACAGAAGGAAATGTCAGTAAATATTTTTTAATTTCCGAAATTTTATTCACACTGTAATTTTCCGAAAAGATTTTTATAGAAAAGCTGAAAACAGAACTTTGTTCAGTATCTGCCCGCCTACTGATTACTCCTTTCATTAAGTTCGAATAATTTACATAAAAAATATCTCCGTTTTTAGATTCCAATTCTATATATTTATTTTTAAAACTCTTTACCCTCCCACTAACATTATTCACTGTTATATAATCATCAAGATAAATATTATAATTTGTTCTGAATATCAAACCGTTTATATAATCTCTAAAATAAAACCATAGAAAATACAGAATCGCTGCCGCAAGTAGAGAAATAATAATTATTTGAGTAACTAAATGCTTGTTGTTAAGTTTATTAATTACATGTATCAAAAACAGCACCCAAGCAATAATTTCGAAAATCTGCGTATGTTTTCTTAACAACTTCCTGAATTTCTCTTTTTTAGGCAGCAAAGGCAAAAACTTTCTTATCAATTTTAAAATAATAAATAATGCTAATGCTTCTATGATTAACAGAACAATGCTTGATGAAGTTATATTTAAAAATTCTTCGGTATTCATAATTATTAAATTATTTCTATTTGTTTTAACTCACTGATTATAAATGGATATAAAACAGTATTAATTGCAAAAATATTTTCAGAAACCTTCTCAATTAATCCGTATCGTATTAAGATATTTATATCTTGCTTAACTTCGTTCATAGATCGTTTGCTTATAGCAAAGATTCTTTCAAAAGACATACTGTTATGGATCACGAATTGAGCCAAGAAAATTATCTGTTGCCTTGTTAATAGTTGAAACGGAATACTTTCCGGAAGTTTGGGCTCATGAATATAGATAGTTTCATCGGTAACTTTATCAATACACGATAACCACAATTTAAGCGCCGAACTAATATTTCCATCGGTAAACCGGTAATATCCCGTAAACAGTTTAGCGTAATTCCATTGATGAAAACTATCTTCGTTTTTACCGTTGATCACAAATTTATAACTGCCAGCTTTATGCCTGCGCATAATAATTGCTTCAAGTTCCTGAGCGTTAAACGGCGACAAACTAACATTCCCGACAACAACTTTATTAATATTCGTTGTAAGTTTCATCGCGTTGAAACCAGTATTATTAGCGGTAAGAATAAAGAGATAATCTTTAGAATATGTTTCAATCATTGATATTAATTTATCAATAACATTATTTCCTCCTTCGTTTCTATGCCACCATTGTTCAATATTATCGAAAATAAATACCGAACCTTTGGGAATATCTTCAATAACTTTCTCAATTACCGAAGTGGGAGCAGCATCTATTGATCTGACAAATGCACGTTCGAATTTATTTACAGAATGACTTCCTCCCGTAACGGATTTAATATTATAAATCTGACTTCCGGGCAAGAGATTTTTTGCTACATGATATGAGAAAAAACTTTTCCCTGTTCCGATATTTCCGGTAATTATAATAGCGCCTTGTCTCAATCGTTGATACTGAGTTAAATAAATTTTGAAATCATTAATTTCCTTAGATTTACCAACCCACAAATCTTTATTATAATGTTGAGAAGCACTATACAGTTGCTTATAAGTATAAGGAAGCTCCTTATCAACACTTTGTTTTAAGGTTACTTTTGAAATATCATTAAAATACTTTCTAAGTCGCTCCTGATCACTGTCACGTTCGACAAGATAATTCGCATAATTTTTCCCCGAACTTCTTTTATACCAGAATTGTGTGAAATTATGACGGAAGAAATTCGAAATCTTTGCCGGAATACTTACAATTTTATCTTTTTTATTAAAAATAGATTCAATATTTACAATGTTCTTTATATTTTCGGCATTTGTGATAAATGTTTCTAACTGAAGTTTTTCAAAAGTAAGTTCATAAACACTAAACACTTCCTCTTTTTCTTCTGCAAAATTATCATTCAACTTATCAATTTCGGCATTAATCATTTCACTGATTTTATCAACAACTGTTTTATAATTATCAATGAAAGACAGTTGAGTTACAATTGATTTTTCCTGTCCGAGAGAATTCTGGCAATATTGCATTAAATTACCAAGCAATGATTTAATGTGTTTATAATAATAATTTTGAAGTATGTAATCCATTAATCTTGAAACAGAAAACTCAAAGAATTTTGGAATTTCTTCGTCCGATGTTTCGTATTGAGTTAGGCTGTCATTACTAATTACGGTTATTGTATTTGTTTGACGTTGAATAACTTTAATAATTCTATCATAAACTTCATTCAATAATGTATAAAGATCTAAACCGCTTTCGGTATCAGATTGACTATCAATATCAATCTGATCAATTGAAGATGTTGTTTTAACAGAATTCAAAAATGATTTATGTTTGAAAACTACAACATTATCAATATAATCTTTAACTCCCGAAATAATTTCCTCAGTACCGACATATAATTTTACTTTCAGAAATGTTAAATCAATATTTACTAATACCCTGTTTAAAATATTCGGAAATACATGAGACAGAGTTTTGTAATCTTCATTAATACTGCTTAACGATTCTTGAACTTTCTTAGATGTGCGTTTAAAATTAAATGAAATGTCACCGAAATTAATTATATTAAAATAATCAATTATTTCATTAAGATATTTTGTTTTGATATTATTAATTTCCGGATAGATATTTTGCCAAGAATTAATTATTCCTTCTTTCAAAACTAATATTTCATTCTGTAACGATTTGATTATTTCTTTGCCGGATACATCATCTTTATTATCAGTTTTTTTAATCAACTGGATATTAACATCATTAATTAAATACACTATCTTAGTAAGATCGTAATAATAATTAACAGTAAGTGCTTTAATCTTCGTATAAACTTCAGAAATAATCTCATTATACATTTGATACAAATAAAATGAAATTGCATTTGAAATATTTACCTTATACTGGTATAAACTTTCCGGGTCAGTATTCTTTTTATAATACTTTCTGATTTTACGTTTTAACTTCAGCAACTCTTTTGAATCATCAGGACTGTCATAAGAAATATCTTGATTATACAGAACCGTAAAATCTTTCGGAATTGAATTACAAATAGAATTAATTTCATTAAAGAAGTCGTTATCAATACTAAGCGTCAGCGAATCATATTCAATAAGTTTATTGTTAATTAAATCAGTAACATTCATCTTAATCATATTAGCCGCAGCAGCCATATATTTTTTAATCTCAACAGGAGAGTCGAGCTTTTTATAATTGATTTCGATAGAATTATTGATATTATCCAATAAAGAAGTAAGATAGGATTGCAATACATCAATTTTAACATTGACGGATTTTCTTGAAGCCTCAGCAAGGTTTTCTTTCAATGTTATCACAAATTCAGCGGCTTCAGGACGTAACGGAAGTGCAATATCATGATAAGGTGTATCCGACGGCTTTGTAATAATATGCTTTGTAACAATATCGAAGTTACTTAATGTCATAAAATCTTTCGAAGCCTCAACAAAAATTATTGTTTTGGCAATCTTACTGATATCATAAATTTTTGAATACGCTACATTCGGATTTTTAGTAAAATCAGGCATTGCAACAAAAATAAGGTCCGAATCGGTACTATGACTTTCTATTAAGCTATGAACGGACTTACCGTCAATACCGTTATTAATAATTCTGATATCGGCAACAATTCTCATCTGATTAATAACAGTATTGAGTTTATTATAAATAAAGCTGTAAGCGCTGTTATTGTTGCTAACAACATTAATTCTGAGCGAACTCTGACTCCAATTTTCGTTAGTCCAGAGTAATTTAACAAGGTTAAGAGTAAAAGCAATATCCTGTTCGCCCGGAGTTATCCAGATATCTATAATCTTTTTATTTCCGAAACCGTTGTCATCATTAAAATGCATCATCAGGATATTCTTACTTAAACTGCTAATATTTGATAACATTTGACTAAATCTTTCATGATCGGCGGTAGTGTTATCAAATCCAAGAATTATAGTATTCGGTTCGATACCGGTAAATCCGTAAGTTCCGGAAATCGTTTCGATTCCTTCATAAATATTCCTGCATTTATATATCTTAGCTTCAATCCATTGATCTTTATTTCCTTCTTCAATAATCGAATTGTCGTCATCAGCAATATAAAACTTATTATCAGTAGTAATTTTAAGATTAAAGTTGCTAAGGAAACCGTGTTTGCCTATAAGCCATTTTCCAAAATCAACTAAATACGGTCGCGAGTCATTGCCGCCACTAAATACAATAACATTTGGCTGCCAATTCCTATTTTCGAGTTTCCTTTTGCTTATTCTTCTCAAAGAATTTCGAGTAATGGTTAGAAGTACGCTCTGCCAGACATCGCCGTATTCAAGTTGAATTTTCTTCCTTCTAATGTATAAATAAAGCAATCCCATTACAAGAAATGATAGCAACATAGCAACTTTGTTAAGTTCAAACATCACAAATATGCAGGCAATAAAACCGACTAATCCTATATATCTGCTAACATTAAAACTCGGACGAAAATCGGTACTCGACCATTTTTCCAATACAAATGCAAGATTGATAAAAGCGTATGACACCATAAAGAACATTGTTGCTATCGGCGCAATAACATTGAGATCGCCTATCAACAAAAAACATTCGGCAAGAATAATTATAAATATGAGCGCATTTCGCGGTTCATTGTTTTTACCATATCCTTTAGCGAAAAACTGCGGAATAATTTTATCATAGCCTATGGCTTGTAAAATTCTCGGAGCTCCTAAAATTGATCCTAAAGCGGTTGAAATTGTAGCACCCCAGATTCCCAGGTAAACAAGAGTTGGGTTCCATGCAACTTTAGTAAGAAAGTTAGTATCGGTGAGCAGCAAGTTTCTATCAACAAAAAAGGCGAAGCAAATTGCTAAGGTAATGTATGTTACAAAACCCGTAGCTATTGCACTCATAACTCCAACAGGTATAGACTTTTTTGGATCTTTCAAATCGCCGGACATAGCAACACCGGTGGTAAACCCTGTTGCAGCCGGAAAGAAAATTCCAAATAATACCATAAACGGCAACTGAGTGTCAATTCCTGACAAATTAGGCGTAACAGGATGAATATCAGTATTGATAATAAATCCTAATATTATCGAAATAATTGACAGAATTACGGCGCCAAGGACAAAGTACTGTGTTTTAATTGCAGAAGACGTACTAATCAAGGCAATTACAGCAATTAGAATCAGTGTAATAGTTCCGATAAGTCTATATGCCGGAATTCCGGGAACCAATCCCAAAAAATTAGCAATAGGTTCTATTGATAAAAACGATTCCGAAAAAGCAATTATTTGCAGAGCAATGGTAAGTATCATTGCAAGAGAAATTGCGATACCGATAGCACCGCCCATAGGTAATCCCAAGCTTCTCGACAGTATATAGTAAATTCCTCCTGATTTTATTCTTTTGTCTGTAGCTATAGAAGATATACTTAATCCGGTTGAAAATGATATAATGTGCGCTATAGCAATTATTATCAAAGTTTTATATAATCCGGCCTGACCAACAATCCAACCAAGACGCAAATACATAATTGCGCCTATGATAGTAAGCAAAGATGGAGTAAATACAGCAGCAAATGTGCCGTATTTTTTCGAATGTGCCATATTAAAAAATTTAAATATTAAAAGATATCAAAGAATATTAATAATAATATCCGTCGGCACTTTGCACATAGCGACGGAAGTAGAACTGAGTGTTTCGAAAGATATTGAAACTAAGACTTATATAATAAACATTAACGCCAAATTCATTGTATTGAATTTCAGGAATATATGGGATATTATCTGTGCATTTTGCATCAAAGAATTGAGTAATATACCATTTAAATTTAAGATTTATGCTATAAGGAAATTCTACCCCCAAAAAGAAAGTATGGATAAAATTAGGGGTTTTGTCACTAAACCATTCTCTATAAATATGTTTTTCATCACCAATAAAAGTTTTTTCCTTGTAATGCAAAGGAAGTTCTATTTCATAGCCGCCATAAAAGAAAAATTTATCGAAACTGCCGAGCTTAATTCCCACCGGTACTCCGAGATTATATGTTCTGAATTTCTTCCTAATTTCGGTTCTTGAAAAAGAGACGTCTATTGTTGACGGATCACTAATTTTATAAATAAATCCAACATTTTTCAAAGAAATACCTGCAAAAAATCCGAATCCGTTAGTAATATCAAAGTTTATACTTTCCTGAATATTAATCCATGGCGCGAATCTGAGAACAGTTCCTTTTTTGCTGTCATAAACATCAAGACTTGACAGGGAAAATGGAAATTCCAGTCCCGAAGTTAAGTAAATATTAGTTTTTTGTGCGAAAACAGTATTCGCTGCAATTACAAATAAGAGAATGAATAGAAACTTTTTCATAGTCATCTTCAATTTAATTTACATTAAATAATTAATTAGTTTTACATCAAGTGCAAAGATAATTTATTTAATTGAGAATGTAGAACCGGAAATTGAGAATTTTATTTAGACTTAGAAAGTGAAATCCTAATAAAAAGTAAATTATGATCGTTAAATATTTCATGAGTTTTTATTTTGAAGTATATTATTTACATAAGTTACTAAGAATAATACCATTAACCATCAAAAGAATGATTTAAAAACAAAAACTTAATAATTCTCAATTGTTACAATTATGAAGCTTACAATAACGTAAATTATTATATCTTTGCAGCATGATAAAAAAAGCATTATCTAAAACAAGAAGCATATTGGGTAACAAGCAATTACACCAAGAATTATCACAACGCAAAACAAGAAATATTAAATATACTGCGGTTGATGATGCTAAAACTATTGCTATTATTAGTGATTTAAGCAACGACTATACATTCAATAATATAATTAATTTTTCCAAGAAATTTTCTTCAGAAGGCAAAGAAGTTACAACATTATTCTGCAATAATGACAAGGAGATTCCCAAGTTTTATAATCGTGAGCCATCTTTAATTGATAAATCATTAATCAGTCGTATCGGCATTCCTGAGAAAAGTGCGATAGAAAAATTTATTAATACCGAGTTCGATTACTTATTTGATTTTTCCGATAATAATTCTTTTACTATTGAATATATTTTTGCATTATCATCGGCACATTTGAAGGTATCCAAATCTTCTTTAAATACATCGAAATTTGCTGATGTTTGCTTAGCTCTACATGGTAAAAATGAAGTTCAGGATTATCTAAATGCAATCAACAATTATTTAAACATATCAACGAAAAAATAGTTTTAAAATGAAAAATTCTAAATTTTTACATGGTACTGGAGTTGCAATTATTACTCCTTTTAATGACGATTTAAGCATTGATTACACTTCTCTTGAGAAGAACATTGAAAATTTGATTGAAAATAATATAGGTTATATTGTTTTGCTTGGTTCAACCGGGGAAGCCTCTTCTATTTATATTAATGAGCAGGATGAAATGATTAAATTCTCTTCTCAGGTAATAAATTCTCGCGTACCATTAATTGTGGGTTGTACGAATAATTCTACGACACATGCCGTAGAAAGAGTTAAGGAAATATCAAAATTCGATATCGACGGAATCTTATCCGCCGCTCCTTATTACAATAAACCGTCACAAGAAGGAATTTACGAACATTATTATGCTATTGCACACGCTACCGAATTACCAGTAATTCTTTATAATGTACCCGGAAGAACCGCATCGAATATTACACCTGAGACTTGCATAATGCTGGCTGAAGATGTCGAAAACATTGTTGCCGTTAAGGAAGCTTCGGGAAATATTTGTCAGGTTATGGAAATTATTAGTAAAAAAGATCATCTTGATGGATTTTTAGTTATTTCCGGAGAAGATTCTTTAAATGTTCCACTAATTTCAATCGGTGCTGCAGGAACTATTTCTGTTATAGCCAATGCATTTCCGCATCAAGTATCCGAAATGGTAAGACATGCGTTAGAAAATGATTTTCAGCATGCATCCTCCATACATTATGACTTGCTCAATGTTACAAATTACATCTTCAAAGAAGGTAATCCGGCAGGAATCAAAGCTTTGCTTTCTTATCAAGACATGTGCAATAATGTCCTTAGACTCCCACTTATGTGTGTTAGTCAATTGTTATATGAATTATTAGCAAATGAATGCGACAAAATATCAGACAAATATGAAGACTAAATATGTAAAATATTTCCTCGTTGCAGTCTTAAGTTTTGTAATGATTTGTTTTTCCGGATGTTCTTCTTCTAAAAACACCGGCAGGCCACATCAAATGAAAACATACAAAGATAAACCTGCCGTAAGCATGCAAAAGAAAGCTAATCCGCCGAAAAAGGATTATAAAGTTAAAGGTTATAAGCATAATACTAAACCTGTAGGTGCAAGAACACCGGAAAATACGAAAGGAAAAAAGGTTAAAGGTAAAAGATAATGAATGGTAATAAAATATGAATAGTAAAACATCGGCAAAATTAAAATTAAAACTTTTTAATTACAGACGGAGAATAAATTCAATATCAATAAAATCCTGAGAAGGCGGCACAATTTTGAGAGTTAAAAAGTTGAAATGGAGAAAGGAGAAAAGGTATATAATTTCGAACATAACAAAATTATTAATCAATAAATTACATAAGGAAAATCTCATCGGATGACGTCAAAGCTTAATACCATATAAACAATACAAACACTTTTAATTGTCAATCACATAAAATTATTATAACATGAAGAAACAAACTTTAATCATTGTATTTACTTTATGTTTGGCACAGATTGCCGGAGCACAAAGTTCGGAAAACTTTAACAGAACGAAAAGCAACACAACTTATAGCGGACAATCTAAATTTGAAATATCAGTTAGTCCGGGATTTTTCTTAGGAGGAAAAATGGATAATTTTAAAATCGGAAATTCAGCTAACTTTACAGTAGGTTTGAGTTTTAAATTACCTTCAAGAAATTCAGATATAGAATTGAGTTATACCGGAGCATTTCCTAAGGGTGAATTAATTCACAACGACAACCATAATATCAATAACTTAAACATGAGTAGTTATATCAGTCTCATTCAAATCGGGTATAGAAATTATCTTACCAACGGCAATTTCAAGCCATATTGGTTGTTTACTGTTGGGGCTTTTAATATCAATTCGAAAACAACGAGCACGTTGCTTTTTGAAAATCCGGATGAATATGATATTAACAAATGGATGTTTGCCGCAGCATTAGGTGTCGGTTGTAAGTATGATATAAATGATAAAATCGCTTTAAAATTGCAAGCGAGATTGTTAATGCCTATGATTTTCACTTTTTCCGGAGTAGGAATCTCTGTTGGTACCGGAGGAATTTATCCGAGTTTAAATATTAATTCGAGCCGACCAATTTGGGAAGGCGATTTCAGTTTAGGTTTTATTTATAAATTATAAAAATATTTTTATGTACGATATAGCAGTTATCGGAAGCGGCCCGGGTGGTTATGTTGCCGCTATTAAAGCAGCTCAATTAGGATTCAGCGTTGTTGTTATTGAAAAAGCCGAGTTGGGTGGAATTTGTTTAAACTGGGGTTGTATCCCTACTAAAGCTTTACTGAAAAGCGCCACCGTTTATAAATATGCAAAAAATGCAAATAATTTCGGTATAAAAATAGATAATGTTGAAGCAGATTTCAATGCAATTATCAATCGCAGCAGAGGTGTAGCCGAAACCATGAGTAAGGGGATTCAATTTCTTCTGAAAAAGAATAAGGTTGATGTTGTTAACGGCTTCGGAAAACTTATCACAAAGAATACTATTGAAGTAGCTAAAACAGACGGCACAACACAATTTATAGAAGCCGGCAAAATAATTTTGGCAACCGGTACTCACTCTCGCGATTTACCTAATATTGTAAAAGACGGCAAGAAAATTATCGGTTATAGAGAAGCCATGACTTTAGATAAAAAACCTGAAACAATGCTTGTTATTGGTTCCGGTGCTATAGGAATGGAATTCGCTTATTTTTATCAAACACTCGGTACAAATGTTACTTTAGTTGAATATATGCCCGATATTCTTCCTTTGGAAGACAGGGAAATAACAAAACTTTTAGGCAGGGAATTGAAAAAAATGAAAATGAATGTAATGACTTCTTCTGTTGTTATTTCGGTAGATACTAATGGTGAAAAATGTATTTCCACAATAAAAACTCCTAAGGGAGAAGAAACTGTTGAAACGGATATTGTTTTGTTGGCCGCAGGCGTTACTACAAACCTTGAAGGAATAGGTCTGGAAAAAATAGGCGTTAATATTGAGCATGGAAAAGTTATTACAGACAAATTCTACAAAACTTCTGTCGATAATATTTATGCTATAGGAGATATTGTTACAGGTCCTGCACTGGCTCATGTTGCTTCGGCAGAAGCTATATGCTGTGTTGAAAGCATTGCCGGATTAAATCCTAATCCTATTGATTACAACTTAATCCCGTCGTGCGTTTATTGTAGTCCGGAAGTTGCATCTATCGGACTCACCGAGGAAAAAGCAGTTGAAGCCGGTTATTCATTACATATCGGAAAATTCCCTTATACTGCTTCGGGAAAAGCTACCGCTTCGGGAAACCGCGAAGGAATGATTAAAATTATTTTAAATGCCGATAATGACGAGATTTTAGGTGCTCATTTTATGGGAGATAATGTAACTGAAATGATTGCGGAAATTTCTTTAGCAATGAAAAACAAAGTTAAAGGAAAAGATGTTATAAAAACGATTCACCCGCATCCTACCATGTCGGAAGCAATTATGGAAGCAACTGAAGCTGCTCACGGAAACAGTGTACATTTATAAGATTATTATGGAAATAATAAAAAAATATACAAAGGGCTTATATGTAATTAAACCTAAGATTTTCGAAGACAATCGTGGATATTTCATGGAATCATATCAAAAGAAAGCCTTCGAAGACTTGGGATTGGAAGCGGATTTTATTCAAGACAACGAATCATATTCGAAAAAAGGAGTAATTCGCGGATTACATTTTCAGAATCCGCCTTTTGCTCAAATCAAATTAGTAAGAGTTATTTCCGGTTCCGTATTAGATGTTGCCGTTGATATAAGAAAAGGTTCCCCTACTTATGGACAATGGTTCGGAGAAATTCTAAGTGCCGAAAACAAACTTATGTTTTGGATAGAAGAAGGTTTTGCGCATGGGTTTCAAGTACTTGAAGACAATACAATATTTCAATATAAATGTTCTGACTTTTACAATAAAAAGAGTGAAGATTCTTTATTATGGAATGATATTGATATCAACATAAAATGGAAAAACATTGATACGATAATTTCAAACAAAGACTTTGAAGCAGGGACATTCAAAAATTTTAAATCAAATTTCGAATATTAGGAGAACTTTATGTCGTTGAAAGAAATCAACATTTCCGGTGCAAGAGTAAATAATTTAAAAGATATCAACTTGGTAATTCCGCAAAAGAAACTTGTAGTGATAACTGGTTTGAGCGGAAGCGGAAAATCTTCCCTGGCTTTCGATACAATTTATGCCGAAGGTCAACGCAGATTTATGGAAACTATGTCGAGATACGCGCGACAATTTATCGGTAACTTAGAAAGACCCGACGTTGATTCTATAACCGGACTTTGCCCGGTAATTTCCATCGAACAAAAAACAACAAATAAAAATCCGCGCTCTACTGTAGGAACAATCACTGAAATATATGATCTTTTAAGATTATTATATGCCCGTATTTCCGATGCATACTCGCCCGTTACCGGAAAGCTGATGATTAAATACACAGAAAATCAAATCATCGAACTTATTTCCTCAGAGTATAAAGATAAATCAATATTGATTCTTGCTCCGTTAATCAAAGGTAGAAAAGGGCATTATAGAGAACTTTTTGAAAACTTTCGCCGACAAGGATTTCTAAAAATTATGGTTGACGGTGAGATAAAGGAATTAAAACCGGGAATGCATGTGGATCGATATAAGATTCATGATATTCAACTTGTTGTTGATAAACTAACTATCAATGAAAAATCGGAAACTCGATTGAAAGAAAGTGTTAAAACAGCGTTCCGACTGGGAAAGGATAATCTTTTAATCATAGATAACGAGACTAATGAACAGAAAAATCTAAGTAAAAGATTGGTTTGTCCCGATACCGGAATTTCTTACAGTGATCCGGAACCGAATCTGTTTTCTTTCAATTCACCTTATGGGGCTTGTCCTAAATGTAACGGATTAGGTTATATAAAAGAAGTTGATATCGACAAAATTTTTCCGAACAAAAAATTAAGTATAAAAAAAGGCGGAATTGCTCCTTTAGGCGAATATAAAAAGAATTGGATATTCAATCAGATTGAAGCTATCGGAATGAAATTCGGCTTTACCATGAATTCAACAATTGAGGAGCTTTCAGAAGAAGCTATCAATGTAATTTTATTCGGAGCAAAAGAAAAGTTTTCCGTAAAAAATTCATATTTGGGAATAAATTTAAATTACGATTTAAATTTTGACGGAATTATTAACTTTCTTGAAGAACAAGATAAAATGCCCGATTATCTCTCGTTAAAGAAATGGGTTAGCTCTTATATGAACGAAATTCCCTGCCCGGAATGCCACGGCAGGCGCTTACAAAATGAATCCCTACATTTCTTAATAGGAGGCAAGAATATTACCGAAGTAGCACATTTAGAGCTAAACGATTTAAGAGAATGGATCAATGAAATCAGGGAATCGGTTGATGAAACAAAAAAACTTATTGCTAACGAGATTTTTAAGGAAATAAACAGTAGGCTCAATTTTATTATTGATGTAGGATTGGATTATCTTTCTTTAGATAGATCGGCGCCGTCTTTATCAGGCGGAGAATCTCAAAGAATCAGACTTGCAACACAAATCGGTTCGCAGTTAATCGGAGTATTGTATATTCTTGATGAACCAAGTATCGGTTTACATCAAAAAGATAATTACAGATTGATACAAGCATTAAAAGATTTGCGCGATATAGGAAACTCGGTAATTGTTGTTGAACATGACGAAGCAACTATGTTTGCGGCAGATCAAATAATAGATATTGGTCCGGGAGCGGGAAGGCTCGGCGGACATGTTGTTGCCCAAGGAACTGTTGAAGACATCATCAAATCCGGCTCTATCACAGGAAAATATTTAAATAAGGAATTACAAATATTACCTCCTGAGAAAACTCGTGAAGGAAACGGAAAATTCATTTCAATAAAAGGTGCTAATGGTCATAATCTCAAAAATATTGACATTGATATTCCACTAAACAAACTAATATGCGTAACGGGAGTTTCGGGCAGTGGTAAATCATCATTAATAAATCAAACCTTATATCCGGTATTAGTAAACAAATTGCATCACGGGAAACGCCATGCGTTGGAATATGAAAACATTACCGGAATAGAGCACATTGACAAGGTAATTGATATTGATCAATCTCCTATTGGAAGAACTCCGAGATCCAATCCAGCAACATATACAAATGTTTTCAGTGATATCCGAAATCTTTTTGCCGAAACTCCTCAGGCAAAGATAAGAGGGTATAAATCGGGAAGATTTTCATTCAACATAAAAGGCGGTCGTTGCGAAGAATGCCAAGGCAGCGGCGAGCGTGTAATTGAAATGAATTTCCTGCCGAGCGTACATATCAAATGTGAGAAATGTCAAGGAAAAAGATATGACCGGGAAACTTTGGAAGTTCGCTATCACGGAAAATCTATTTACGATGTTTTAAATATGACTATAAATCAAGCTGTAGAATTTTTTGAAAATATTCCGAACATTACAAGGAAGATTAAAGTTTTGCAGGATGTAGGATTGGGATATTTGAAATTGGGGCAGTCGTCTACTACCCTTTCGGGCGGAGAAGCTCAGAGAATAAAATTAGTTTCGGAGTTAAACAAACGCGATACGGGCAATACGCTTTACATTCTGGATGAACCTACAACAGGTTTGCATTACGAAGATATTAAAGTGTTATTACATGTTATCAATCGGTTGGTAGATAAAGGTAATACCGTAATTATTATTGAGCACAATTTAGATGTAATCAAATCAGCAGATTACATCATTGATATGGGGCCGGGCGGCGGTTACAAAGGCGGTGAAATAATTGTTACCGGTACTCCGGAAGAAATAAAAAAATCAGGTAAAGGTTTTACATCTCAATATTTATAAATATGAATTACAAAATCAAATTATTAACAATAGATAATCTTGACGACCGTAACGGTTCGCTAAAATATATAAGCGCAAGAATTAACAGAAAAGATATATTATTTCTAATCGACACAGGCGCAACGCGTACATGCGTTAACGAAGAAACTTTAGAATCTTTCCTTAACAGAAAAGAATTAAAACAAATCAAAGAAGGGGCGGATATCCTGGGGCTGGGCACATCAAACCATAAAAGTCAGGAATGTATTATAAATAAAATAAGTTTTAACCGCCTGATTATACATGAGTTTCCTATAATAATTACAAATTTATCCGACATTTTCTCAGCATTGGAGTCAGCTTCAAACATAAAACTTCACGGCATTATCGGAAACGACTTTCTTGTAGAACATAATGCGGTTATTGATTATGAAAAAAATATCCTGAAATTAAAAAAGGAAAAGATTAAGAAGTAATCGTTTTGTGTTATGGAAGAATTATCAGAAGCCAATCGGTTGGTTTACTCATAAACTTTCGCACTTCATTATAAATTACATTTCGGAACTAAAAGTTTGAAATTCGTAATCAAAAACCCGAAGTTTTGAACTTAGTATATTCCAAACCAGAAATCATCAACATAAACTCTTGATTTACCGGGATTATAAAGATATATCGCAAATTCATAATCATCAACGTCCAATTTCGGCACTTCAAATCCTACCGACAAATCTTCCCACTCTTGAGAACATGATAAGGCTTCTTCCAAACTATAATTTTTATAATAAATATTTTCATTATTATGTATTATTGACAATACCAAATGACAATCGGTAATATACTGACACATAAATTTTGCTTTAAAGAAAATAAAGTTATTCTTTTCAGACAAAACCGATAAATCCTTAGTCTTGAAAGTCAATCCGTAAAGCATATCCTGAGCCAATAAACCGGAATGTGAACCCGAATAACTTACTTCAGAAGTAGAAAAAGTATTTTTCCAAAGTTGATGTAACTCATTTTCATAATCAGCGAACATTTCAAAAACCGGTTCCTGGGGATTATCAGCTAAAGTAAAAACAGAAATTTTATCATTTCCACCTATTTTGTTTATTCTATATATTATATCCGAATATTTCTGATAAATTCTGGAAAGATAATATTCGTTTTGTAAAATAATATAATCGTAATTTAATGAATCTAAAGCCAATTTGATTTTTCCCTCATCATATTTTCTCACAACAAATCCTTTTCTACCCATCAAAATAAATGGAATATTAGGCGTCGGACAATCAATAATCAAAATTTTCGAATCATTCGGGATATTCAATTCGCTTAATAAGTTTTTCGAATCAATAAAACTTTTATAAGTCTTTTCCGCCCTACTCCAATCCTTCTCTTCATAACGTCCGTCTTGTGATGCTATTGCTTTGCTGCTCAGCGGATATGCAATAACAAGAAATAGAATTAACCAAAAGCCGTTACTTATTTTTTTATTTTGAAAATCTGGAATAATAGAAATTAAAAATATTATCAGCAGAATTATCGGGAGAAAAAATGTATCAAGGAAATAATAATCGTGCGCCGGAAATTGTCGTATTAAGGCTATAAGAAACATTATGCTACCTATAAATATCGTCAAAATATAAAGAATAAAATACGACTGTTTACTATTTATTTTACGGATTAAGAATCCAAAAACAGACAAAAGTATAATCCCAGCAAATATCAGATAGTGAATTTTAGTGAAATAATCAAAAAGCCAATTTTCAGCAGTTAATTTAATCAGAGAAAAAAATTCCGCGAAATTATCTGCAGGCATAAGCTGACTAAGAAAAATTGAGCCGTAATTATCTTTTAGAATTTTATTATATATAAAATTCAAAGCAATAAATAATGTTGATATAATAACGGGTGCTACTTTTGGTAATAATTTAGAATTATTTTTTATAATCCTGATAAATTCCACACAATAAACCGCTATTAAAGGAATAATAAAAGTTAAGCGGGATAATGCCGCCAAAGTAAAGAAGATTAATGATATATTAAAATTTTTGTTTCTGCTATTTTCAATATACAATGAATAAAAATAAACTCCGATTATTGCGTTTGATAAAGACGGAATTGTAGGCAAGAAACCGCCCTGATAATAAACAAAGACAGGTGAAGTTGCTGCCAATAAAAGAATTATTAATGATTTAAAATAATTTTTTGTCCAGATTTGTGATAATTTAAACAGGAAAAACAATCCCATAAAGCCATACAATAATATGTAAATACGAAAAAATATTACATCATTACTCTTAAACAACTTCATAAAGATTGCCGGAATAAAATCATGTATTGGAAAATCGGCAGCCGTAATTGTAGTTTCGGGATAATCGTGCCAAAGTTCAGGAAATTGATAATAATATACAAAAGTTTGTGGCTTAAAAAAGTTCAAATCATTTTCAACAAATCCGAGTGCGATAGCCAGTCTGTCGGATTGTGTCCATGCATGAATTTGATACGGGAAAGTATTCAGATACTTATAATTAAAAATCAATCCAATGAAAACAATTATAATAATTGCCGATAAATTTTTGTATAAATCTTTCATGCTCTAAAATTAATTTTAGCAAATGCAAATATACATTAAAATGTATACAAGATTTATTATACATAAAGAGGAAATATTCAATAAATATTTAACTTCTGTTTTTCTTTCGGAAAGATTCTACAAATAATAATGAAACTCATTAATTTAATCTTCATTAATATTAAATTAAAATACTTTTGCTTCACAAAGATCAACCACCTATCAGTCAATAAATTAATCTCAAAGCTATAGTTATCACAAATATATTATATGATTAAATTTGCATAAAGTATTCGTATTATAATCAATTGTATAATTATGAAAAAAGAGGGCGTAGAGAATAACCTAATTAAAAAAATATCCAAATTATTAGAAACGGCAAAACAAACTGTTCTTAATACTGTTAATCAAACAATGGCGTTAACTTATTTTGAAATCGGCAGAATGATTGTAGAAGAAGAGCAGAAAGGGAAAGGAAGAGCTGATTATGGAACACAACTTATTTATGAAATTTCAAAAAGATTAACTGAAGACTTCGGCAAAGGATTTTCGATTACTAACATTAAGCAAATGAGAAGTTTTTACTTAATTTACTCAAAAGGTCAGACAGTGTCTGACGAATTACAATCAACTTATTTAACGCCCGTTACAATAGTACAAGAATTTAAATTAAGTTGGTCGCATTATCTAAAATTAATGAGAATAGAAGATGAAAATGAACGAAGATTCTATGAAATAGAAGCCTATAAGAATAATTGGAGTTTAAGAGAATTACAAAGACAATACGATTCCGGTTTATATACAAGGTTAGCTTATAGCCGAAACAAAAATAAAATTATAGAATTGTCGGCAAAAGGACAAATAATTGAAAAAGCTAAAGATGCTATTAAAGATCCGTATATATTGGAATTTTTAGAATTACCTGAATTATCCGGATATTCTGAAAATGATTTCGAACAAAAATTAATTGACAAATTGGAACAATTTATTTTGGAATTAGGAAAAGGTTTTACTTTTGTTGCACGACAAAAAAGAATAACTTTTGATGAAAAACATTTTAGAATTGATTTGGTTTTTTATAATAGAATATTAAAATGTTTTGTATTGATAGATTTAAAAATGGGAGAATTAAAACACAATGATTTAGGACAAATGCAGATGTATGTAAATTATTATGACAGAAACATTCGTCTTGAAGATGAGAACAAAACAATCGGAATTATACTTTGCAAAGACAAAAATGAATCTGTTGTCAGATACACACTACCGGAAAACAACGAACAAATATTTGCCAGTAAATATCTAACAATTCTACCGAGTAAAAACACGCTAAAGAAATTACTTGCAAATAAAGACTGAAATAAAAAGGTCAGACAATGTCTGACCTTTTTATTTTCTTATTTCTTTCGTTAAAAATTTGTTAATAAAAATAAATTATTTTTATTGAAACATAAAAGATTAAGATTAATTTTACCACAAATTTTGTGAAAAGTATTTTTGCATGAAAAGTGTTTTCAAAATAAAAAAAGGTTTGGATGTCAAACTGATTGGCGACGCCGATTTCATTATTAAAGCTCATAAAGTATCTAAAGTTGCCGTTTGTCCTGATGACTTTAAATGGTTAAAGGCAAAGCTAAACGTCAATGAGAGAGATAACGTAAAAATCGGCACACCGATAATCTTCTCGAAAGATAATCCGGAAATTAAAATAGTAGCGCCAATAAGCGGTGAAGTTACAAGTATCGTTAGAGGTGAGAAACGTAAGATTGAACGAATTGTAATAACTTCCGATAATAAATTTGAAAAAGAAGATTTTAATCTAGACTTTAAATTAGAAAGAACCGCCATAATTAACGCCATGCTCACAACCGGTTTGTGGCCCTTTATAAAACAGCGCCCTTTCGACTGCATTGCAGATCCGAATGATATTCCGAAAGCAATTTTCATTTCTTGTTTTGACAGCTCACCATTAGCTCCCTCATACTCTTTTCTCTTGCAAGACAGACAAGAAGAATTTCAAAAAGGTATTGAGATTCTTTCACATCTTACAAACGGACCAATTATTCTCGGTTTGAAAAATAATATAGGAAATTCTTTTTTTGAAGCTACAAAAAACGTTCAATTCAAATATTTCGAAGGACCACATCCGAGTGGGAATATCGGAACTCAAATTCATTATATATCTCCTCTTGCTAAAGGTGAAATTGTTTGGTACGTAAACCCGCAGGATATTGCAATTATCGGAAAATTATATTTAAAAAACGAATTGGATTTTTCAAAGATAATAGTACTTTGCGGCTCCGGAATCGCAGAACCTTACTATCTTAAAACTATTAGCGGCAGTAATATTTTAGATGCGATAATGAAAATGTCTAATATAGAATGCGCTTATGTAAATGACAAATGTATTCATCCGGAATCCGAATGTTCAAACTGCCAGATAAAAGGTACGAACTTGGTAAGCGGAAGAATGCAACTTGGAAAGCTTCGAATTAAAAATTACGGATTTGTTATTGAAGATAAGCGTAATAAACGTAAGAAGAAGTTTAAAGATGTTGATGACAACACCGTTTATATATCAAGTAATAGCGGTCCTACGGATGCACGAATTATCAGTGGGAATGTTTTGACGGGAACGAATATTTCCAAATCAACATTTCTGAGATTTTACCACAATCAGGTTACTGTTATTCCCGAAGGCGGTAAAAGGAGGTTCCTTGGATGGCTATATCCCGGTTTTCGCCTCTGGAGTGTTTCGCACACTTATGTTTCTTGGCTGTATCCCAATAGAAAACACAATTTAGATACTACTCTACACGGAGGAAAACGTGCCATGATCTTATCTGATATTTATGAAAAAGTTTTTCCTTTGGATATTCTTCCTATGGAATTATTAAAAGCCTGCGTTATAGGCGACACTGAATTAATGGAACAACTCGGTATTTATGAAGTAGTTGAAGAAGATTTCGCGTTATGCGAAGTAGTTTGTCCTTCTAAGACAGAATGCCAAAAGATTATTTATGACGGTTTATCACTTTTAAAAGAATAAATTATGGGTTGGCTGATAAACTTAAGTGAAAGATTAGAAAAAGCATTCTCCAGCAGACGCTTACTAAAAAGGTTTTATGCGCTTTATGATGCTGCCGATACCTTCTTATTAACACCTAACGCTACTACAAAAACAGGCAGCCACATTCGTGATGTTGTTGATATGAAACGAATTATGATTGCAGTGATGATAGCTTTAGTGCCTCCTCTGTTATTTGGAATTTGGAATATAGGATATCAACATTTTTTAGTAAACAGCATCGATGCAAGCTTATGGCAAATGTTCTCGTACGGATTTCTGAAATGGCTTCCTATAGTTCTTACGGTTTATGCAAGCGGATTAACAGTTGAAATTATTTTTGCCCAAAGGCTCGGTCACAGTGTTGCTGAAGGATTTTTTGTTTCGGGAATGCTGATACCTATGATTGTTCCTCCTGAAATTCCTTTATGGATATTAGCTCTGGCTACAATTTTCGCAACATTATTCGCAAAAGAAGTTTTCGGCGGAACAGGCTATAATTTCCTAAATGTTGCCTTAGTTGCCCGGGCTTTTATATTCTTTGCATATCCGAGTGTGATTTCGGGAGATAATGTTTGGATTGCCGGCAAACCTGATAGTATCTCTGGCGCCACTCCATTAGCACAATTATCCAATGGTAATATCACCGATATGCCAAGCATTTTCGAAATGTTTATCGGAACAATTCCGGGCAGTATAGGCGAAACTTCAAAATTAGCGATTATTCTCGGAGGAATTTTTCTCGTATATACGCAAGTGGCCAGTTGGCGGATAATGTTATCGGTAATGTTTGGCGGATTGAGCATGGGATTTATTTTTAATTTGATTGGCACTACTCCGATAATGCAAATTCCGCCATACGAACATTTGCTCATGGGAGGATTTATGTTCGGGGCGGTTTATATGGCTACCGATCCCGTTACTTCACCGCATACAAATTGGGGAAGAGTTATTTTCGGCTTCCTCATAGGCGTTATAGCAGTAATGATTCGCGTCATCAACAAAGGATATCCCGAAGGAATGATGCTCGCAATTCTTCTGATGAATGTATTCGCACCGCTAATAGACTATATTGCTATTCAAAATAATATCAGAAAGAGAAAAAAACGACATGCGAAATTAAGTTTGAAAAACATTACTTCACAACCAAATATTAATTGATATGAATACCGATAGTAATAAATATGTTTTTCTATATATCACAATACTTGTGTTGATTGTTGCTGTAGTTTTATCCCTCTTTTCAATTAAATTGCAACCCCTGCAGAAAGCAAATACGGATATCGAAAAAATGTATCAGATTCTAACGGCAGCAAATTATAAAAACATCAGTAAAGAAAACGTAATAAACCAATATGAAAAATTAACTACGGAAATCATTATCAATAATGATGGAAATGTAGTATCTGTTTACTATTTCAAAAATAATGCAGATGAAGTTCGTGCCTTCAATTTATCCGTAGCAGAAGAATATCAAAAAGCATTCGACGGAAAAACGGATTATATTTTACCTGTTTTTGCAGTAAAAAATCCTGATAACTCGATTACAAATGTAATTCCTGTTGCCGGTAAAGGTTTGTGGGGACCGATTTGGGGATATGTTGCAATTGCTTCCGACGGAAATACAATTACGGGAGCAATCTTTGACCACAAATCCGAGACTCCCGGACTTGGCGGCGAAATTTCTACTGAGAAATTCGCATCAATGTTCGAAGGGAAAATGCTTTTCAATAACAAGGGTGAATATGTTGCGGTAAAACTTGTCAAAGGTGGGATTTTAAACAGTAATATTGATCCGAAACACGGAGTTGATGCTATTTCCGGAGGAACTATCACTTCTCAAGGAATTGAAAAAATGATACATGATTGTTTAAAACTTTACATTCCATATATAAATAATAAATTATGAACATCAGAAAATATTTAGGTCCGTTAAATAAAAACAATCCGATTACAGTGCAGGTATTAGGAGTTTGTTCGGCTTTGGCGGTTACTGCACAAATGAAACCGGCAGTTGTTATGTGCCTTGCCGTAACCGTTGTATGTGGAATTTCAAACCTCATAATTTCATTAATCAGAAAAACTATTCCAAACAGAATAAGAATCATCGTCCAGCTCGTTATAGTAGCAAGTTTGGTAATTATTGTCGATCAGTTCCTGCAAGCATATTTCTACGAAATTAGTAAAATGCTTTCCGTTTTTGTAGGTTTAATAATCACTAATTGCATAATCATGGGACGTCTCGAAGCTTTCGCTCTGGCTAACAAACCGGTACCTTCTCTAATAGACGGATTGGCTAATGGATTCGGTTACGGAATTGTTTTGATAATTGTAGCTTTTTTCAGAGAACTTCTCGGTTCCGGTACTTTATGGAATTATCAAATAATTCCCGCAAGTTTTTATGAATACGGCTATTTAAATAACGGTTTGATGACTTTACCGAGCATGGCGTTAATTATCATCGGTATCATGATATGGATTCAACGTACCAAAGAAAGTGAATTACAAGAAAAACAATAATTTATGGAATCATTAACAGAAATATTTGTACGTTCGATATTTACGGAAAATATGATTTTTGCATATTTCTTAGGAATGTGTTCATATTTGGCGGTTTCAAAAAATGTAAAAACCGCGTTCGGACTTGGGATTGCCGTTTGTTTTGTACTTGTTGTAACAATTCCTGTGAATTATTTAATATATAATTTCCTGCTGAAAGCCGGAGCATTAACTTGGATTTCAGCACAATTAGGAAATATTAATCTATCTTTCTTATCATTAATAATTTATATTGCAGTCATCGCATCTATAGTACAATTACTCGAAATGATAATCGAAAGATATTCTTCAGCATTATACAATTCGCTCGGAATTTTTCTTCCGTTAATAGCAGTAAATTGTGCGATTTTAGGCGGTTCGCTTTTTATGCAGGAAAGAAATTTTCCGACAGTCGGACATAGCCTTGTTTATGCATTAGGCTCAGGAATAGGTTGGTTACTCGCCATTGTTGCATTTGCAGCGATAAGAGAAAAAACGAGATATTCAAAAACGCCAAAACCATTGCGCGGATTAGGAATCGCTTATATTACAACAGGTTTAATGGCATTGGCATTTTTAGCGTTTTCCGGAATTTAAAATCAAGAAACATGAATGGATTAATCATTATAATTTCAATAATAATCTTTCTGATAGTTATCTGGTTATTAGTTATTGTATTACTTTTTGCAAGGAAAAAACTTATTCCTGGCGGAAAAGCAACAATACACATAAACAATGATGAGAAGAGTGTTGAAAGCGACAAAGGAATAACTCTCCTCAATGCTTTGTCCGGCAATCAAATTTTCATGTCGTCTGCATGTGGTGGCGGCGGAACATGCGGTGCATGCAAGGGAATCGTACTTTCGGGCGGCGGAACTATACTTCCAACTGAAACATCACACATAACCAGAAAAATGCAGGAAGAACAATACAGATTATTCTGTCAGGTGAAAGTTAAAGAAGATCTTGATATAGAAATTCCGCCTGAAATTTTCGGAGTGAAGAAATGGCAATGCGAAGTTATCTCTAACAAAAACGTTGCAACTTATATAAAGGAATTTATCGTAAAACTTCCCGATAATGAAACATTAGATTTTCGTTCCGGAGGATATATACAGGTGGATGTTCCTAAATGTAATATTCCTTTCAGTAGTTTTGATATTGCCGATGAATACAGACAGGAATGGGACAAATTAAATCTTTTCGATTTAAAAATGAAAAATAACGAAAGTGAAGTTGTTCGTGCATATTCAATGGCAAATTGTCCGGCAGAAAATAATATCATAACATTGAATGTGAGAATTGCAACTCCACCTTTCGACAGCAAGAAGAAAGCTTTAAAGAAAGTTAATCCTGGAATCTGTTCATCATACATTTTTTCATTAAAATCCGGCGATAAGATAACTATTTCCGGACCCTACGGCGAATTTTTCATTAAGGATACCGATAATGAAATAATGTTTATCGGCGGCGGTGCCGGAATGGCTCCGATGAGATCTCATATCTTCGATCTTTTCAAAACGAAACAAAGTAAACGTAAAACAACATTCTGGTACGGAGGAAGGTCTCTGAAAGAATTATTTTATATTGACGAATTTCAACAAATTGAAAAAGACAATGACAATTTCTCTTTCCATGTTGCTCTATCAGCTCCATCGCCAGAAGATAATTGGACAGGAGACACAGGTTTTATTCATGAAGTTATTTTGGAGAAATATTTAAGTAAGCATCCTTTTCCTGAAGACATAGAATATTACATTTGCGGTCCAGGATTAATGTTGGATGCTGTTCTAAAAATGCTTGACAATCTTGGTGTTCCAAAAAGTATGATTTTTTATGATGACTTTGGGAACTAATTTATAATAATAAATATCCGAATTATATAAAATGAATAAACGTAAAACAATTTATGCAATTATAGTTTTTTACGCAATTGCTATCTGCTCAAGATATATCACCAATAAAACCGGAATTTTATCCGGAATGGATAATTTTTTCTTAAAAGCTGTTTTAGAAGGAATGGGGCCGGCAATAGGAGCCTTAGTTGCAATGCTTATTTTTAAAATCCCAATGCAGATGAGCCTCAAAGGAAATTTCAAAAATATTATTATTCCTCTTTCAATTTATTGGTTTCTGCCTATAATTTTAATTACAGCGGTAGCCTATTTTACAAACCTAACATTTCCTGTTATAGGAGTTACAACAATTTTAATTTACGGATTATTGGAAGAAATAGGATGGCGCGGATTTTTGCAACAATTATTAAAACCATTACCAAAATTTATCGGAATACTGATAATAACTATTTTGTGGTTTATTTGGCATTTGGATTTTAGTTTAACCATAGGTAATCTTATCTTTCTGGGAATATTGTTCTTAGGAAGTTGGGGTATCGGTTTAGTTGCAGACAAAACTAATTCTTTATTAGCCGTTGCTGCTTTTCATTCTTTGAATAATTTCTTCACAGAATTGAATACACAAAAAATTATCATTTTAGTTATACTTATTGTTATTTGGATTTTAACAATTGTATATAGAAGAAAATTGAAAGTTCTAACATAGTTTGATAATAGATAATATCGGTTAGTATTATGAGGTGCACAAGGAAATTATTAATTGAAGAAATTCACTTATTAATTCAATCTTCTATCTATTTCGAAATACTTTATAAAAAACATTTAACTCACAAACCATGAATCATACTTGCAATTTTTGCGCTCACAACTGCAACGTCAACAGAAACAATGAATCAGGCTTCTGTAAAATAGATTCTGGAATGTATATTTCCACTATTTGCGTTCATAAAGGTGAAGAACCTGTAATTAGCGGTGAGAAAGGAATTTGCAATGTGTTTTTTAATCACTGTAATTTGCAATGCGACTATTGTCAGAATTATCAAATCAGCGATAATAAAGGCGATTTACATCAATTCTCTATAGACTTAGAAAGTGCTTATTCTCAAATTGCTAAAATATTGGATAGCGGAATAAAGTCTCTCGGATTTGTTTCCCCAACTCCATACATTTCGAAAATTCACGAACTTGTAAATCTTCTTCATTCGCGGAAGTATTTTCCTACAATTGTTTACAACACTAATGCTTACGAAAACCCGCAAACTATATTAGACTTAGAAAGTATTGTAGATGTGTATCTTCCGGACTATAAATATGCAAACGAAGAAATAGCAAAAAAATATTCTCACATAAATAACTATCCGGAAACTGCTTTAGCAGCCATTAAAGAAATGTATCGGCAAAAAGGTTCTGATTTAATTTTAGATGAAACCGGTTTAGCTAAACAAGGTTTAATAATCCGTCATTTAGTTTTACCTTCAAACATAGAAAATTCCAAATCGGTTTTACTGAATATAGCTTTAGAAATATCTTCCAAAGTACACATTTCCTTGATGTCCCAGTATTATCCGATTTATAAATCTTACAAACATCCTGAAATTAATCGTAAATTAAGCGAAGAAGAGTATAATAGTGTAATAGATTTTATGGATGATTTGGGCTTGAACAGCGGCTGGGTACAAGAGTTAGAAAGTTCGGAAAATTATTTACCGAATTTTGAAAACGAAAAAGCGTTTGGAGAAAACAAAAAATAGCATAATTACACTACTCCACATCACTCTTAATTCTTAACTCCCAACTTAACTCTAAACTCCGTTCTTCGATTCAGAGCCCTCCCCTCTTCGGACGCATTATCGGCTATAGGGAATTTTGAACCGTAACCTTTATAGATTAATCTTGAAGAAGCAATTCCTTTGGAAACTAAATAGTCGTAAACAACCTTTGCCCTGTTTTCAGAAAGTGTGAGATTATAAGCATCGGAACCTATATTATCCGTATGACCGCGTATTTCAAAATTTATTTCGGGATTTTTAGCCATCAAAGAAATCAATCTGTTTAATTCCACATAAGAAACACTTTCTAGCTCATAACTATCGTGAGCAAATACAATATTCCTTGCTATAATATCCTTTCCGTCTTCCAAAGGATGTAATCCGATTTCAAATATTTCGGAAATATTCTTTGCCGAAAGAGAATTATCGGAATAAATCATATATCCGTCAGCAGAAACAGTAATTCCGAAATCGACTTTATCTTCGATGCAAATAACAAAATGTCCGTCATTTGCTGTATTAATAGAACTTAACAGGTTAGAATTACTTGTTGAGACAAGCTCAACTAAGGCATTTAATTTTCCCCCTGTAACAATGTCAAAAACATAACCTTCAATGCAAATAACAGGTACAGGGCGAATTTCTTCCGGAATCAAATAACAATAAATATCAAAATTGCCGCTTTCTGCAGCCGAAGAAACATAAGCTGTAGTTCCGTCCGGACTTACCAAGAAACATTGTTGATCGCTTTTGTCATTAATCGGATAACCGAGATTAGTTGCTTTATCTTCATGATTTTTAAGATCAATTTTAAACAAATCCATTCCTCCCAAACCGGGATGACCATCAGACGAGAAATATAAAGTTCTGGCATCAAAATGTATAAATGGAGTTCTTTCGTCGCCGGAAGTATTTACGCGGTCGCCGAGATTCTTTGCTTCACCGAAATTTCCATCTTCATCCATAACGGAATACCAAATATCTGATTTTCCATAACCTCCGGGGCGATTGCTCACAAAATAAAGAGTGTATCCATCAGACGACATATAAGGTTGGGTTTCCCAATATTTTGAATTTACATTACTTCCTAAATTTACGGGATTTGTCCAATTATTCCCGATACGATATGAACAATAGATATCACAACTTCCGTATCCGTCTCTCCAACCGCAACCGACAAAAAAAATCGTATTGCCGTCTGGAGAAATAGTAATTCCGCGTCCATCCGCAAATTGCGGATAAAATTCATCAAATTTATAAACAGTATCCCAAATACTTAAATCTTCCGTTAAATTACGTTCTGCAATATAGGCAACTTCATCAACAATTCTAATTATCTGTTCATTACCAATATATGTAGTATCTTCATAACTTCGCGTAAAAAACAGCTTCTTTTCATCGGCAGAAATTGCAGTTATATATTCATTAATATTAGAATTTACCGGATAATCAATTCTTTTCATTTCAATCTGCAAAGGATTTTTCATAATCTCAAGTGCTGCACTTGTAATTTCAAGCAAAGAATCAACTAATTGGACAGGATATCTTCTTTTATCACTTTCATCTTTCATCATCAACAGCTTTTCCTTAGCTTTTTGATAATCACCGCATTCAACTGAAAACCTGTATAAATCGTATAAATTTCCGGCATATTTTAGATTTAAAACTTCGGCAGCTTTATCAAATAGCTCAACAGCAGCACAATAATCATTCAGATCGACCATTATGCTGGCTTTCATTATATAAGCATCGCCAAAGAAAGGATCTTCCTTAATACAATTATCAACAGCAGTAATTGCTTTATCTAATTCATTTTTAGAATAATATTTTTTTGCTGTTTCAAATTCTTTTTGAACTTTTTTGGATGGGATATAAATAGATTCGGATTTTTGAGCGAAAGAGATTTGAAACATTAATATAAAAATTAATGATAATAGTGAATGTTTCATAATTGAGATTTTGAGTTTCATATTAAATATCGGCTTTTATTCATTATCAACTCTCAATTGCCGCTCGTACTGCCTTGTGCTTTATCTTTCGCGTTTATAAGCTTTAAGTGTATTAAGAATCAATCCGGTTATTGTCATTGGTCCTACACCTCCGGGAACCGGGGAAATGTAAGATGCTTTCTTTGATACTTCTTCGAAATCCACATCACCTACGAGAGCAAATCCTGATTTAGTTTTATCGGATGGAATTCTGTTTGTACCGACATCGATTACAACGGTATCTTTTTTAATCATATCACCGGTAATAAATTTGGGACTACCGATTGCTGCAATAAGGATATCCGCCTGCAAACAAAAATTCTTGATATTTTGTGTTCTGCTATGACAAAGTGTAACGGTACAATCGCCGGGATAAGCTTTACGAGAGAGCAAAATACTTGCAGGAGTTCCTACTATATTGCTTCTTCCTACAATAACACAATGCTTTCCGGAAGTTTCTATTTTGTAATACTCCAGCAATTTAAGAATCCCGAAAGGAGTTGCAGGTAAGAAAGTATCTTCACCGGCTACCATTTTTCCTACATTCACAGGATGGAAACCATCAACATCTTTTGAAGGATCGATTGCGTTAATAATCAAATCTTTGTCAATATGTTTCGGAAGAGGGAGTTGTACAATCATTCCATCAACTTCATCATCATTATTAATAAAATTAATTGTTTCAAGAAGATCCTCTTGCGTAATATTAGCCGGCAATTTGTATATTGTGGAAGTCATTCCGACAGATACACAGGCTTTTTCCTTATTATTAACGTAAGTATGACTTGCAGGATCGTCGCCAACAAGGATAGCCACAAGATGCGGAGCTCTTTTTCCGGAGTCAATAATTTCGCTTACTTCTTTTTTTATTTCTTCCTTTATTGCCGAAGAAACTTCTTTACCATCAATTAACTGCATATATCTTTATATTTTATGTTAGATTACGCTCCACCTTTTCGCATCGCATTCATCATTCCTGCTCTTCCGGAACTTGAATTCATCATTTTCATCATTTTCTTAGCGTCTCCGAATTGCTTCAAAAGTTGATTAACTTCCTGAACAGTAGTTCCGCTGCCTTTAGCTATTCTCTTTCTTCTGCTACCGTCTATCATAATAGGATTCTCACGTTCTTCGGGAGTCATCGAATGTATCATAGCCTCAATTCCTTTAAAAGCATCATCATCAATATCAAGATCTTTGATAGCTTTTCCCATTCCGGGAACCATTGCCATTAAATCTTTGATATTACCCATTTTCTTTATCTGTTTGATTTGATTTAGGAAGTCATCAAAATTAAAAGTATTCTTAGCAATCTTTCTTTGCAGTTTTTTAGCTTCTTCTTCATCAAATTGTTCCTGTGCTTTTTCAACAAGAGAAACAATATCACCCATTCCGAGAATTCTATCAGCCATACGCTTCGGATAGAAAACATCAAGAGCATCGACTTTCTCGCCGATTCCGACAAATTTGATAGGTTTATTTACAACTGCTTTTATTGTAAGTGCCGCACCGCCACGAGTATCACCATCGAGTTTAGTAAGCACAACCCCGTCATAATCAATCTTATCATTGAATGCCTTTGCTGTGTTAACCGCATCCTGACCTGTCATGGAGTCAACAACAAACAAAGTTTCATGAGGCTTAACAGCATTTTTTACGTTTGCTATTTCGTTCATCATTTCTTCATCTACAGCTAAACGACCGGCAGTATCTATGATAATTGCCGTAAAACCTTTTTCTTTTGCATATTTGATTGCATGTTGTGCAATTTCTACAGGATTTTTATTTTCCGGTTCCGAATAAACCTCAACACCGATTGATTCCCCTAGAACTTTAAGCTGGTCAATTGCGGCGGGACGATATACGTCGCCGGCAACTAACAATGGTTTTTTTGATTTTTTATTTCGAAGATAATTTGCAAGTTTAGCAGAAAAAGTTGTTTTACCGGAACCTTGGAGCCCGGCGATAAGAATAATTGCCGGATTGGCTTTAACATCAATTTCCGAATGTTCGCCGCCCATAAGTTCAGTAAGTTCATCATGAACTATTTTAACTAATAATTGGCTCGGAGAAACGGCGGTAAGTATTTTTTGCCCCATTGCTTTTTCTCTCACTTCATCGGTAAAAGATTTGGCAACTTTGTAACTTACGTCGGCTTCAAGCAAAGCTTTCCTAACATCCTTAATTGTTTCCGCAACATTAATATCCGTAATATATCCTTGTCCCTTTAATATCTTAAAAGACCTATCTAATCTATCACTTAAACTTTCAAACATAAAAATTCAATTTTGCCTGCAAAGGTAGTTATTTTAATTGAGAATGAAAGACAGGGAGTGTATAATTTTTACACTTGAAGGAAAAAGACGATAAAGCAAAAATATAATTTAAAACATAAACATTCGTCCTTTCATAATAGGATTTTCGAATATTTTAAACTTGAAAAATATATTAATTAAAACTAACAATAGTTTCCGACGGTTCAGCAGTCATCGGGTAGTTTGTAGTTCTTACTCTTATTTGATATTTGTTGCCGGCTTTAATTTTTTCTTTTGGAATTTTTCCTGAGATGACACCGGAAATATCAGATTCTACACTTCCTAATACTATTGCGGAAGTAAAATTTCCTTTATCATCCGAAAGTTCAGCAATAACTTTATTTTTAGCATTATTAAGATTATACGGAGACATTGTTCCGATAAGGGAGTACGGAATATCAACCGGAATATATTCCGAATAATCAGAAATTTTATAATTTGCCATTGATAATTTCTCGGTTTTTAAAGTAGGATTATAAACAAGAAGCACGTCATCCATAAAGAGTTCATCAGACTCATTGCCTTGTCCGGCGTTATTATTTGTTGAAAACGATGCCAAAATATATTTAGAATCATCATGAGTACACTCATGATCGCTAATAAACGGCACCGACATTCTTTCCCAGATATAATCATTACTTTTAGGAGAACTTTTGGCAATAGTGTATCCATCTCCTTTTGCAACTAATAAATCCGAAGGATGATATGTTCCGTCGCTAACCAAACGACAATTATAATTGCCATGAACCGAGCAATGAATGAACGCGGAATCTGTTTTGGAGTCGGATCTAAAACAAAACCATATTGTAATAGAATCCGGCACACAATCAATAGGAGTATTAAAAGCAGGATTTGATGTCTCAGTGAAAAAATAATTTCCTTTGCCATTAGCCGACATGCTTCCGGCATTCATTCTTCCGTTAACCAAAGTACCGTTAGCTTTAACTCCTAAAACTTTTTTAACTTGTACTTTTGCGCTAAATTTTCCTTTTGAACCCGGACGAATTAATTCTGAACGACTGACGCTATTCGGAGTAAAAGTTATTAATGAACCTACACCCGATTTAAAACTATGCCAATAAAGCGGTTCATATTTGTTGCCATTATTATCCCAATGCGCCCAGTCTTCAAAACCCATATTTCTAAATTGTTTGCCGTAAGGTTCCTGAGCATGAATACATGTAAATATTGAAACCGATAATATTAGTAATACAAAGTTAGTTTTCATGTTTATATAACGAATATTTTATTAATAATACTATTTTATAATTTTAAAAATTTATCTGTTTGATGTAAATTATATTATAAATTGCGATTAACAAGATTATTTGACTTGTAGTTTAATGATTAATCTCTTATAATCATATCACTTCTTATATACTTTTCATAAGATTTCATTCATATAAAAAGAGCCCGCAAAAAACACGGGCTCCTTTCAAATAATTAGTTTTTTTATTCTATTTTGTAATTATGATTTTCTTATTTATAAAATTATTTTCAATCTTTATCTTTAGAATATAACTGCCGTAAACAATATCGGAAACATTTATTCTTGTGTGATTTGTGTTAACAGTTACTCTTTTCACAAGCTTTCCTGATAAATTAAATATTTCAATATATTCTATATCATAAGGTGCGTCGATAATAATATATTCGTTAGCAGGATTCGGATATACATTCAAATTTTCAATAATATAATCTTCAATGGAACTATATTTAAACATTACACTAAGATTCATATCCCTCTCAACAACAATATTAAATTCAGGTTGATTTGATATTTCAATACCATCTTCATACCATCCTACAAATGTGTAATTAGTATAAGGAACCGCAATAAGCGTAATTTCCGTTCCTATTTCATATTCACCTGCACCGATTACTGTTCCGGCATCAGGATTTTGGATAGTAACTTCAATTGAATGATATTGTATTTGCTCAAAATTAGCTGTTAAGTTTCTATTGCTCTCAATAATGAAGACATAATCATTTAAAGTGGAAACAATTGCACCATTCTCAGTCCAGTTTATAAATCTATAACCGTCATTTGCAACGGCAACAACACTAACTTCCACATCGGGAGAGAAAGTACCGCTACCGCTTACAATACCTCCATCTGCAGGATTAGCCAAAAGGCTAACAGTATATAAAGTATTTTCCTCAAATTTTGCTACAAGAGATCTGTTATTATTAATAACAAATTCATAAGCAGCGGTTGTTGCAAGTATATTTCCGTTTTCAGTCCAATTTACAAAGACATAACCGTCATTAGCAACAGCAAGTATGCTTACTTCTGTTCCTTCGGTGTAGGTACCTTCGCCCATAACAGTTCCGCCTTCTTCCGGATTAGCGGAAAGTTCTACTGTATAACTATAATTTGTAACGAAGTTAGCAACAAGATTTCTATCTTCCGAAATTACAAAAGTATAACCTGTAGTTGTTGAAATAACATTTCCGTTCTCCGTCCAATTTACAAAGATATAGTTATCATTAGCTTCAGCAAGTATTGTAACTTCAGTATCTTCATCATAAGTACCGGCGCCAATAACATCACCGCCGTCAGCAGGATTAGAAGATAATACAACATTATATTGTATGATTTCATCAAAATTTGCAACTAAATCAGTGTTTTCAACAATAATAAACTCATAAACATTATCTGTTGAAACAACATTTCCGTTTTTAGTCCAGTTAACAAAGGTAAAATTCGGATTTGCAGTAGCAGCCACGGTAACACTTAAACCGGAAACATATACTCCATCGCCGACAAGTGTACAGCAATTTGCAGGATTTGCAGTTAAAGTTACTGTATATTGAATTATTTCTTCGAAATTTGCAATTAAATTTCTGTCACCATTAATATTGAAAGTATATATTGATTGTGAAGAAACAACACTTCCATTTTCTGTCCAATTGATAAAGTTGTAATTATCATTTGCAGTAGCTATTATAGTTACTTCGCTGCCACTAATATAGTCACCTTCTCCTGAAACACTACCGCCTTCAACAGGATTTGCAGTTAAATTGACGTTATATTCGGTTATTTCTTCAAAGTTCGCCACTAAGTTTCTATCTTCGGAAATAACAAAACTGTAACCTGCATTATCGGATACAATATTTCCATCTTCTGTCCAATTAATAAATTCATAATAATCATTGGGTACAGCTAAAACCGTAACATTTGCACCAGAGACATAATTTCCATCACCGGAAACCGTACCTCCTTCAATCGGATCAGCAGTAAGGCTTACGTTAAAAGTAGTTATTTGAGCAAAATTTGCAACCAAACTTCTATTTTCTGTCAATGTAAAACTTATTTCATCTTCGCTTGAAATAACATTACCATTTTCAGTCCAATTGACAAACTCGTAACCGGTATAAGCAAATGCAGAAAGAGTTACATCATGACCTTCTTGATACGTTCCCGCACCTGAAACATAACCACTATTTTCAGGATTAATTTCAACAGAAACCGTATATTGTGCTTTAAAATTAGCAAAATAATGAACATCTTCTTCAATAATAAAATTATAGACAGAGTTTGTAGATATTATTTGATCGTCAGTATCCTTCCAATTATTGAAAACAAAACCCGAATTAGGAGTTGCGGTAATTGTTACTTCGGAACCGGATATATATTCTCCCGCACCCGACACGCTACCGGCATTTTCAGGAACAACATCCAAGCTAACAAGATAACTGAATATTTCATTAAAATTAGCTGTAATGCTCCTACTTTCATTAATAAAAATTGTATGAGAATAAGAAGTAGATATTACATTGCCATTTTCTGTCCAATTCACAAATTCAAAACCTTCTTCAGCAACTGCCATTATTGTTACTTCATTACTTAAATAATAAGTTCCATGACCATAAACAGTTCCGCCATTTATTGGGTTTGCTATTAACTCCAATGTGAATATCTCCACAAAGTTGGCTTTCAGTATTCTATTTCTATTAACTGTAAAAGAATAATTTAAGTTGGTTGAAACCTGATTTCCATTTTCTGTCCAGTTAACAAATTCATAACCTTCATTAGCTATTGCAGAAACTGTAATTGGTGTTCCTTCTTGATAATTGCCATCTCCCGTAAGAATTCCGCCTTCTGTTGGATCAGAAATCAGGGTAATATCATAATAATTTATTATATAATTGAAATTGGCAACAAGTGTTCTCTCACTTTCAACTATAAAAGAATAATTTGCATCTGTTGAAACTTCAAGGCCATCTTCAGTCCAATTAACAAATTCGTAATTAGCATTAGGAGTCGCAATAACTTCTATACCTGTTCCGCTGTCATAATTACCACCGCCTGATACATTCCCGCCATTAGTCGGATTAGCACTAAGGATAATATCATAACCAACTGAAATACTAGTGAAATTTGCTACCAAATGTCTATTTTCACTTGCAATAAAAGAATAAATATTATTGGTAGAAACTTCCGTACCTTCTTCTGTCCAATTGACAAATTCATAACCAGAATTAGCCGTAGCGGTAAGATTTACATCCGCCCCTTGTCTGAATGTTCCGGCTCCTGATATTGTTCCGCCCGCAGCTGGTGAAGATGCGGTAGAAATAACATATTGCGGAATCAATTCAAAGTTGGCTGTTAAAACAGTATTTTCCATTATTTGGAAAGTATAGGCCCCATCTTCTGAAACAATGTTACCGAGTTTAGTCCAATTTTGGAAAGTATAATCACTTTCAGGAGTTGCGGTAACTGTTACATTTGCGCCTTGGGTATAAGTTCCGTTACCGGTATAAGTACCGGCACCTTCGGGATTAACTATTATACTCAAAGTATGACGCGGTAAAAAGTTAGCTACTAAGTTAATGTTACTGGAAATATTAAATGAATAGTTTGCCGTGGTTGAAACAACATTTCCATCGACTGTCCAATTAGAAAACACAAATCCTGTGTTAGCTATTGCAGCAACTGAAACAGCCGAACCATTTGTAAAAATACCCGTACCGTTCGTAATACCGGCACCGCTTACAGTTCCGCCATTTGCAGGATTTGCACTAATATTTATTGTATATAATTCTATAAAATTAGCAACCAATTCTCTATCTTCCACAGCGATAAATGAATATGTAGTACCTGAGTGTACTATAACACCTTCTTCAGTCCAATTTTGAAATTGATAACCGGAATTTGCGGTTGCTCGCAAAGTAACCGGTTCATTAATTTCATAAACTCCGGTACCGCTGATAGTTCCAGCACCATCAGGATTTGTTGTTGCCGAAATATTATATGTTGGGATTAATTCGAAATTAGCTATTAAAGTTCTATTTCCTGTAACTTGGAAAGTATAATTCAAATCTGAGGAAACAATTTGACCGTCTTCAGTCCAGCTTGCCAAATAATAACCGCTATATGGTAAAGCTCTTACGGTAACTGATGAATTTTCATTAAATGTACCGTCGCCGGAAACGTGACCGCCTTCTGCAGGGTTAGCTGAAACGCTTATTGTATACTTCGGAACAAAGTTAGCTACAAAGGTTTTATTTGACGTAATGTTGAACGTATATTGCTGCGTAGTAGCTATTTCTTGTCCATTTTCTGTCCAATTAATAAATCCGAAATTATTATTGGGCGTTGCGGTTATTGTAACTTCAGCATTGGGTTGATAATGCCCGGTACCTGATTTACTGACAGTACCGCCATCAGCAGGATTTGCACTTAAATTTACAGTTAATAATTGATTGAAATTAGCAATAAGACTTGTGTTTTCTGTTACTGTAAAAGTATAATTAGCCGAAGTACCTACAATATTTCCATTTTTTGTCCAATTCAGAAAGTAATAACCAGTGCCGGCAGCTGCATTAACTGTAATTTCAGTACCGCTCGCAAATGTTCCGCCACCTGATACATTACCACCCGCTGTAGGATTTGCCGATAAACTTACATTGTAAAGATTAATAAAATTCGCAATTAATGTTCTGTTACTATTTGCAATAAAATTATAAATATAATTAGTAGAAACCACATTACCATTTTCAGTCCAATTAACAAACTGATATCCTGAAGCTGCAACTGCCGTAAGTGTAACTTGTGCGCCGCTTGCAAAGCTGCCACTACCTAAACCACTGATAGTACCCGCTCCTACCGGATTTACGGTTGCAGAAATCGCATAATAAACATTTTGAGTAAAGTTAGCAACTAATGTTCTATTTTGAGAAACTGTAAATGTATAACTTGCAGTAGTTGAAACTACATTGCCGCTTTCAGTCCAATTCTGGAAAGTATAACCGGAAGCAGCTATTGCAGTAACTGTAAGGGAGTGGCCGTTTTGATAGTTTCCACCGCCACTAACAGTACCGCCTGAAACCGGATTAGCTGATAGTGAAATATTATATGAAATAATTTGCGTAAAATTAGCAACTAAATTTCTGTTTGAAGTTACCGCAAAAGTATAATTAGCATTGGTTGATACTATATTACCATTTTCAGTCCAATTTGTAAAACTATACCCTGAACTCGGATATGCATTAACAGTAATCTGTGTACCATCAAGAATATTAGTTCCGCCACCACTGACAGAACCGCCAGCTACAGGATTGGCAGAAAGATTTACAGTATATAATGCTATGAAGTGAGCAACTAAATTTCTATTTTCAGTTGCATTAAATGAAAGTAAAGGGTTAGTTGAAACAGTTTGTCCGTTCTCAGTCCAGTTAACAAATTGATATCCTGTATTTGCTGTTGCTTGCAAACTAACCTGAGCACCATGAGTATATTGTCCGGCACCGGTAATAGAACCTCCCGCGACAGGATTAGCCGTTGCAGCAATAGTATATGTTGATATTTGATTAAAATTCGCAACAAAAGTTCTATTAGAAGATATTGTAAAATTATAATTGCTGTTTGTAGAAACTATATTTCCACCTTCAGTCCAATTTACAAAACTATATCCAGAATTCGGAGTAGCAATAATTGTAACCGATTGCCCGGAGTTATATGTTCCGCTACCTGAGTATGTACCTCCGACAGTAGGATTAGCCGTAATAGATACCGCATATTGTTGAACTGCTGTATTTATTGTAATTGTAGAAGTTGATACTGTTGTCATAGGATAATTTGTCGTTCTCACGCGAACTTTATATCCGGCACCATCTGGTACCGAAGCAGGAATTATACCTGAAATAGTACCGCTAACATCAGTAATAATGGGCGAAATTAATTGTATAGGATTACCCCAATTTCCGTTCGCATCAGATAATTCCGCGATTACTTTATTAGCATCCGCATTAAGATTATATGGAGACATTGTACCTTGTATATTATAAGGTATAGAAATGGATACTGCCCCACCGCCAACAGGCCTTGTATAAGTAGTTGTTGCAAGAGCCGGAACGGTTAAAGCCGGATTGTAAACGAGGAGAACGTCGTCAACATATAGAAAATCTCCTTCCGAAGTATTGCTCGGGTTGGTACTTGTACAGAAGCTTGCAATAACATATCTGGGATTATTACTCACGCAATCACCATCTCTGGTAAAAGGGACAGACTTTCTTTCCCATGTCAAGGAAGAACTTGAGGCACATGTACGGGAAAATTCTAAATCACCTTTAGCAACTAACATATTAGCAGGGTCATACGATCCATTACTCACTAATTTAAAGTCAGCATCATCATGAACAGCACAATGTATAAATGATTTATGAGATGAATTGTTTGTCCAAGAAGCTACCCAAACGGTTATCGAATCAGGGATTGATGTTACCGGAGTATTAAAAACATCATTACTGCGTACTGTGCGCATGTAATTATTTGCATTAAGAGGAGTAGTGCTACCTGCGTACATTCTACCGTTAGTCAATGTCCCAACAACCTGAGCAACAGTAATACCGAATACCTTATATGGTTTAGTTGTCAATAATACCGATCTCGAACCGCTACTACCTGGGCGTACTGTTGTTGATGATGTAAGAACTCCATCAGGAACTGCACTCGCCCAAGTTCCATCAGCTGACTTCAAACCGTGCCAATTGAGTGGTTCGGGTCTGGAAGAGCTGTTATTCCAATTTTCCCAAGTTTCAAAGCCCATATTCTCAAACTGAGGTCCATATGTACTTTGTGCATTAACAATATTACTATTTAAAGTAATTAAACAGGAAAAAGTAATTAACGCTAAATATAAAAAAATAGATTTCTTCATTTTATAAATTTTTAAATTAACGCGCAAAAGTAATTATATTTTTTTAATTTCGACTTATTTTTTAAAAAAATTCGACAATAAATATATAATTATCAGCATGTTTTATGTTTTTGCACTAATTTAGTTTAGTAGTCAAAAACACAAAACAAAGCTAATGAGCGTATAAAATACTAATTATAAAATTATGGAATAAATTATTAAACAAAAGTTTATTAAAAGTAGAACTTAATAGATGATTTTTCTTTGAAAAATATACTATTTTAATATAATTATTTCGAATTATCCAATTCAATTATATCAAGAATCCCATCTCTACTCATTACCACCCTGAACCCTTTGTACTCTGAATGGTCTTCAAATTTAAGTTGCATGACTATGTGAATATTATAAATCTTTCTTGTGGGTAAACTTACTACTTTTCCGTTTTCATCCAAAGTTTCAAGAGAAACTTCCGGATTATCCATTTTTTGCGTAAAACTGTTGATATACAACCTTATAATATCATTGATTCCTGATATTCTGTATTGATAATGACTTCCTAAGTCATTGTTATTAATATAAGCTTTCTTTCTGTATAACAATATCTTTTCATCAAAAAATTCATTTTCAGCCTGTAAGAGATTAGACCTGTTTCTAATTTCCAAAACTTCCGAAGGAGTTTTTTCGTCGGTAATAAAATCCACACCTTCTTTAATCCATCCTACTTTGTCATTTTTTACATGAATTATAGATTTATTATCGAAAAATCTATCTTTCATTTTATATGCAAAATAATGTCGCATTAAATCTTTTATTCTGTCTTTCAACATATAACTTACAACTAAGGCAACAAACAAAGGCATTGAAAAACTTCCATAAGTTTTTTGAAAATAAAATGCGATTATAGTTGCAAAAACCATTGCTATGCCCGCTGCAAGACTAAAATAAATCTGCTGTACAGACACCCCGTCTTTCTTTTTATTCAATTTTACATATAAATCGCTTTCAATATATTTTTTTAAGATGCCATGTCTCAGAATCATATTTCTATTATTTTCCTTATCATCCTTTTTAGCAACATAATAGCCTCGTAATTTTCTATGATCATTTATTTCATTAATAAGAGTTGAAAATTTATTTTTTATGTTATTAATATCATCATTATTTTCCATTATTTGAAGATTTTGTAATATCCTCATTGAGTAGAAATTAATAATATGACATAAATATTCGTCTCCGAAGGAAAAATGATTTTTATCTTCGTCCTTTACAATAGGAACGTTTATCACATTCCAAAGTTCTCTATATTTAAAGATAATATCATTCACATTATCAATATAATTCTTACATAAAAACAATTTATCTCTAAGATTTGTAGTACTAATAATATGTTCGGATTCATTTCTCAGTGAACTTTTTAAAATAGCACAAAACATTTTTATCTGATAAATATAATCCGCTATAGTTGTCCTCAAAGGGTTTGATGCCGCATTTTCAAATGCAGTTTTCAGATAATTATAAGGCACACCATTATTACCGGTAATATCTCTAAGAAGAAAAACCGGAGTTATTAAGCGAACATTAGATTTTATATCTCTATAAAACTGTGTTTTATCGTAAGTTGTAGAATTTATATCAAGGCTATTAGGCACGAACAACCAAGTATTTATAATAAAATTATTATCTTTCATACTTCGCCTAACAACAAATCCTACTTTGAATTCAACAGAAAATTTATCATGTATTTTTGTTTGTACGTAAATCATAATAGATTAATTAAGTATTAAATTAGAAGAACAACCCATTTGTATAGCCTAACCATCTGAGAACAGTTTCACCCCAAATAATTATCATAATCCAAGTAATAACCATCATAGTTATTCCGAATTTAAAAGTATCACTCCAGCTATATTGATTGGTTGTATAAAGTAAAGCAGCAGGTTTACTATTAAACGGCAGAACATACACATGTTCAATTAATAATGCCGCGGGAAAAGCCAAACTTAAAGTAGGAAATCCGAATCTTTGTTCTATACCTAAAGCTATGGGTATAAATATTAACGTTCGCATTGTTTTGGACTGAAACACTAATGCGCTGAAAAGCATCAAAAAAGTAATCAATAAAAACAAAACCCAATAAGGAGTATTATTAGTAATTCCGAGATGATCAAAACCTACATCTACTAAAGTTGCAGGAAGTCCGGTAACATCAAATCCGACTCCAAGAACATAAGCGCCGGCAGAAAATATCATCAAATGCCAAGGAATATCCACATCATTCCAATTAACAATACCAATTTTAGGCAGTAAGGCTAAGATTGCACCGCCGAACGCAACGGTAGTTTGACTGATACCGTGCTGTTTATCAGTTGCCCATAGCACTAAAACAGCTACAAAAATTGCAATTGCTTTATATTCCTGAAAACTCATTTTACCCATTTTGTCGAGTTCCTCTTTCATACGTTGCATTCCACCTTCGATTTGAGGTTTGCGTTCTTCGGGTTTTAAAGGAAAAATTACTTTTGTTCCGATAAGCCAACCTAAGATAATTAGTATTAATGCCAATGGAAAGGCTGCAACAAACCAATCCTGATAACTAAATATTGATGTTCCCAAAGCTCCCGCCATCATTGCGGCCGCAAGAAGGTTTGCTCCGGAACCGGTTAAAAAACCGGAAGCACCTACGTTTATTTGAAATAAATTTTGTAAAACTATGTTTCTGCCGAAATTATTTCTGTTATCGCCGCCGGTTGCGCCGTATATGGCAGCTATAACCATAAAAATAGGTAACAAGATAGCAGCCTTAGCCGTAGTTGCGGAGATAAAAGCCGACAATACTATGTTTATAACTACAAAACAGAGAATTATTGAAGTAGCGGATTTACCGAATTTTACCATCATCCATAGTGCAAAACGTTTGGCTACTTTTGTTTTCACCAACATACTCGCAAGTATAAATGATAAAATATTCAACCACATTACAGGATGACCTAATTGTGCAAAAGCTGTTTTTTCTGTGGTTACATGGCAAAGCACAACAGCTAAGATTACGAATAATGAAGTGAGGTAATTCGGTATAGCTTCTGTTATCCAAAGCACAATGGACGCCGCAAAAATTGCAAGCATTGCGTAATTTATACGTATAAATGCTTCCTGACCAAGTATCTCAAAACGGGCAAGTGCTGTTGTATCCAATCCTTCGGAAGAAATTGTGTTTAAAAAGGGTATATCAACAACCCAGTATATCAAGATAAACACTAACAGCGCCAATGGTCCGCCTACTATTGCCATCCATTTTTCAAATCCCGATTTTTTCATTTTCGGGAGTTGCTCTATTCTATAATTATTCATATCCAGCGGATCGAAATTCGCCGGACGAGTATTGTTGTCATTCATATTTTTCAGTTCTTAATTTATATTTACGATTATTTCCAATTTTTATATGGATTTTTCATCAACATTGAGTTGAAATATTTTACGTCACCGGTAACTTCTTCACCAAGCCAATCAGGTTTTGAAAATTGTTCGTCCTCCGATTTCAATTCCAATTCGGCTACAGTTAAACCTTCATTATCTTTATAAAATTCATCAACTTCAAATGTATGACCGTCAACCGGAACAAGATAACGGGTTTTATCAATTACGCCGGGTTCACATATTTTCAAAAGTTCCTCAACATCACTAACAGGAATTTCCTTTTCCCATTCAAATCTACTTGCTCCGCTATCGTTTCCCATTCCCTTTACGGTAATATAACCTTTATCACCTTTGATACGTACACGAACGGTTCTTTCGGGAACGGAACTGAGATAACCTTGGGTAATGCGTGTTGCTTTAGTTACATAAGGCTTAAAATCTCCTGTAACTAAAAACTTTCTTTCAATTTCTTGTAATGCCATAATATTAATTTTATTCGTTAGCTAATTTTTTTGAACTCATTCCTATAACACGCTTGATTGCCTGTAAGTAATTGATATTTTCAACACTTTCAAGACCAATATCTTTGATTGTTTTTTTGATGTCTTCAATTTCTGTTGACTCCGAATTGATTGTAACAATTTTAGCACCATTAATAAGCACGTTTCCTACTTCACAGATTGTATCATTAACCATATACCCGAACCGTTGTTTATGTACTCTTACGGCAATTAGATCTGGATGATTATTTACCATTTCGATAAATTCATCGTAGGTATAAGATTCTTTTGTAAAATTTGGAGGGACAACCATAAATGCAGTAAAGACTTCCTTTTTAAGGATGTTGGCAGATATAGGAAATTCACCTTTCATCAGCGGATTCCATTGTTCAAGTCCGTCAACCGTTTGTACAAATGTTTTAATATCCATTTTGCCGTCGCGAATCTTGGTATTGTTAATATCGTTTGTACGAGAGATGATATATACCTCATCGCTTGTGCGTTCCCAAACTTTTTCAGGGACAGGAACCGAGAGGCGCGCCATTCTTTTGTGTGCTGCTGTAAAATCCTGTCCAAATGAACGAAATTCAAATCTTGGTTTTGAAATTGCTCCTATTTCAAGTTTTTCTTGTGACATATTATATAAATTTTGATTTTGATTAATTCTGATAATTAAAAATTATGATTTTCTAAATAATTCAAGCATAAAACCGATAAAAAATTTAATTTTTCTATTTTACCGGTTTTATGACTTAATTATTTTTATTATGTATAACACCTTAAAATAAAGGAAAATATACAAACTCGCAAATTATTCTTGAGGAATTTCATCTCCGGTTGCAGGGTTAGCTGTACCCGGAGTTGCCTCTTCAACTAATTTCCAATCACCGCCATCGGGAGTGCGAGCCATAGATTTAGAACCTAAATCTGATAAATTTGTTACATTCCATGGTTCAGGACCTCTTGTAAACACATCACGAGATGTACCGTCTGGCATAAACAACTCAATTTTAACCGATTTCTTAGCAGATAATCCGCTGCCGAAAATCTGATTTGCCGGATGTGTAGGATGAGTTGAAGCAACATCTTCGCTATATAACAACAAATATCCATTGGCAGGAATAACTATATCCTCGGAAGTCCAAATAAGTGTACTACCGTCTTTTTCCATATACATATCTTTTAATGACAGTTCAACATTGCCCTTATTGTAAAGTTCGATAAATTTAAATCCGCCGTTTAATTCATTTAAAACCAAATTAGTATAATCGGGAGTCGGGATAACACCGCCCTCAAGTCCTTCAACTATTTCGGTACCATCAACATTTTGAGCACCGGGAGTAGCTACCGCATGATACCAAACACCATCGGCATTTCTACTATAGGAATTTGGGGCTGTAATTACAAGAGTTGTGAGATTAAAGTCATCAATACTAACGCCACCCGGAGTAAAGAGCTGTACCCTTACTTCTTTTTTCGCAGAAAGCCCGCTGTTGAAAAACAGATTTTCAGGATGTTCCGGATAATCGGCCTTAACATCAACACTATATAACAACAAATATTCACCCGCGTTAACTATTATAGTTTCATCGGCTCTCCAATTTTCCAGACCGTCTTTTTGAATATAAACACCAGTCATTGGAATAGCAATTGTTCCTCCATTGTATAACTCAATAAACTTATCGTTTCCATTAAGTTCATTCAATCTTAATTTTGTATAATCAATAACCAAAGCACCAACTTCATAATCTAATTTTGTAGATTCTACAGTTTTTTCATCACTATTTGCAACAATCCAATAAACAATTTTTGCATTAAGTGCTTGTTCGGGAATTGCTGCAATATATTCTTTATCATTTGAAGAATTAGAACGGTTCATTTCAACAATATTTTCCTGTCCTTCATTTACGGTGTAATACAATTTTGCCGTAAAATCAACAAAAGAAGTAATATCTGCCGTAACAAAAACTTCATCATTATCTGTTATTGTTTCCGGAGAATGTTTGATATTAGTAATTGTTATTCCATCATAAATAGGGTCTTTAACACAGGCAGTAACGCAAATAACTATTGCTAATACTGCGAATAATATTTTTTTCATATATTTTTCTATTTTAAATTAAATAATAAATTAATAATTAGAATGCTACCTGGAATCTGCATGATAACATGTGATAATCAACTCCTGCTTTTCCGTCGGCAGCGACAACCTTTGTATAATCTTTAGTCGGATTTCCATCAGCATCATATCCGACAAATAATTTACCTCTACCGTTTGCATAACGGTCGTTATTATTATATTGATAATTAACAGCAAATTTGAAATTTTTACCGAAATAAACATTAATGCCTGCGGTATAAGCTTCGGCCGAACCGCCATAAACGCCACCTTCAAAATCATTTAAATCGATAAATTCATATCTCAAACATAACTCAATGTCACCCCATTTTCTACCTCCGGATATTTTACTGTACTTTGCTCCGCCTACGTCATAGCTTTGGGTACCTCCGAGCAGCAGATAACCTGCTTGAAAATACCAGCCTTGCATAAGTTTTGTTTCGGTATTATACTGAGAATCTTCTTTAATAAAAACATTATCCCAAATATAAGCACCTTCATATCTTAAACCTTTATAATGACCGGCAAGTTCGACTGTGTACAACAAATCAAATTTAGTATCTCTTATAAGGTCTGTGTCTAAATATTTTTTACGGTTAACAGTAGTGCTGTTACGGGTGCTGAAGCGAGTAGATCCGTAATCGCCGGTACTTACACTTGATTTAGGATTTCTGTAAGAAATTGCTCCACCGATATGTAAACTTGCATCAGACATTTGATATAAGGGACGAACAACTATTTTTCCGGTATATGATAAACCGGAACCGCGACCGTAATCTTTATTGTTATCTTCTACATAAATACGCTCCTCCGAACCTGCAATTTCCTGGAAAGCAATACCTGCCGACGCCCAAAACACAGGAACAGAATATTTTACATTAAGACCAATGAATCTACTTGGGGTTAATGCTTGAACAACCATAGGCCGTTCCATAAATTGCAGGTATCTTGATGTAGTATTACGAGATATCGAAAAATTTTCCTTAAAGTTACCGGCCTGTATTTCAAGATTTTTCACCCCTGTATAGCGAATAATAGCATCTTTTAATTCGAAAACACCATCGGCAGCATCAATATCAATTTCGCCATACCAATCCGGTGTGATCTGAGCCTTAACGGCAAATCTGGCCCTTCTTATAGAAGCGCCGTCACCGATTTTATCAAAATCCGGATTTTCACCGAAGTAACCAGAAAAATCCGCTTGAATACGAGTATCCAACCAGATTCTATATTTATCACCTCTGAATACTAGAATACCGTCTTCTTCAAAAACACTAACAGGTTTTGAAGTAACAGTAATACCATACTGGTCTTTTTGGGTTGTTGCTTCTTGAGCAAAACCGGTCGCAGCAAATATTGTTACAACGACTAAAAAAAGAATAATTCTTTTCATAAATTTTAAATTTTAATTACGTAATAATGTTTATTTAGTGTATATAAAAAAGGCGATGAAAATAATTCGTCGCCTTTATTTTTTATTATTTGATCAACTTTTCAATTAAATCAACTACTCTTTCCGAGTAACCCCATTCGTTGTCATACCAAGAAACGACTTTTGCGTTCCGACCTCCTTCCATAACCATTGTTAACTGTGCATCAAAAATTGATGAATGCGGATTATGAATGATATCACAAGAAACAATAGGATCTTCTGTGTATTGAAGAATTCCTTTCATAGGGCCTTCGGCAGCTTTTTTCATAGCAGCATTTATTTCTTCCTTAGTAACAGGTCTGCTTAATGTTACACTAAGATCTACAACTGAACCTGTAGGAACCGGAACTCTCATTGCTAAGCCATCAAGTTTGCCTTTGAGCTCAGGGATAATTTTACCTACGGCTTTAGCAGCGCCTGTAGTTGTAGGAATAATGGAGACCGCAGCGGAGCGAGCTCTTCTCAAATCGCTGTGAGGAGCATCCAGAATTCTTTGATCATTTGTGTATGCATGAATTGTATTCATCAAACCTACTTCAATACCAAAATTATCTTGAAGAACTTTAGCAATCGGAGCTATACAGTTTGTGGTGCAAGATGCATTGGAAACACATTGGTCGGAATCTCTGAGCGCGTTGTCATTCACTCCAATAACTATCATGTTGTCTATTTCATCTTTAGCGGGTACAGTAAGAAGAACTTTTTTAGCGCCGTTTTTCAGATGGTCGCCGTAACCGCCTTTTTCAGATTCGCGTTTTGTAAATACACCTGTTGATTCAACAACAACATCGGGAGTTTTTGACCATTTGATATTTATCGGTGCCTTTTCCGCATAAACGGGAATCGCTTTTCCGTTTACGATAAGTTCGGTATCTGTATAATCAACAGTTCCATCAAACTTTCCTTGAGTAGAGTCATACTTTAAAAGATGAGCAAGTACTTTAGTACTCGTAAGATCGTTTATGCCAATAATTTCGATATTGCCTCTTTCAAGGGCAATTTTAAAAACGTTTCGACCGATTCTGCCGAAACCGTTAATTCCTACTTTAATAGTTGTCATGATTTTATTTATTTTAAAATTTCAAGTAATTCTACTTCAAAGATTAATATTGAGTTTGCCGGAATTAATCCGGTAATTTCTCTATCTCCGTAACCAAGTTGCGGCGGAATTGTAAATTCATAAATCGAACCAACAGGCATTAATTGTAAACCTTCCGTCCAACCGGAAATAACTTGATTTAAAGCAAATTCAGCGGGCATTCCATGATCTTTTGAACTATCGAAAACCGTACCATCAATTAACCTGCCTGTATATTCCACACGCACAACCTCTTTATCACTACCCGGTTTTTCACCTTTACTTTCTTTAATTACTCTATATTGCAACCCGCTTCGTGTAGTTTTAATTCCGTCTTTTTTGGCGTTTTCACCTAAATATAAAATATTATCTTCGTCTGTTGGTTGTTCCATTGCTTCAAATTGTTGTTGTTCGCTTCTACGTTCTGCCATAAGTTTTTCAAAATGAGCATTCAAAATATCATATGCTTTATCTTGATCTATTTTAGGATTCCCTGCAACATAATCCGAGAAACCCACAGCAAAGAGATCATTATTATAAGTTTCACCAGTACTCGCCATTCCCATCAAAGCATTAGCAGCATAGTCAACTCCGAGAGCATAACTAATACTATCATTGTAATTGGTAATCTTATTGTTTTTTCCTGAATTACAAGACGTAAACAAAACACTTGCTGCGACAGCAACAACTGCCAATAAAAATATTTTCTTCATATTTAATTTTAATTTAATTATTTGCAAAGATAGTTTTAATAATTGACAATTTACAATTGAAGATTAAAATAATTTAGATGTGTTGAAGTAATTCCAAATTTTGAATCATTGTTATCGAGCTATAAATGTGAATTTTAATATCGAAAATCTAAAAAATTAAAGATATTATTTATTCACTCATCATATCATCTAATATCTTAACCATTAACCATTAACAATAAGCGGTTAATTGTTAATGGTTAATTATGAATTATTTCGTATCTTTGCAAGTTATGAAGAAAATTAGAAATTTTTGTATTATCGCTCATATAGATCACGGTAAGAGCACTTTAGCCGATAGGCTTTTGGAGATTACAGGTACAGTTTCAGGAAAGGACCTCCAAAATCAGACTCTCGACGACATGGATTTAGAGCGGGAAAGAGGAATTACTATAAAAAGCCACGCCATTCAGATGAATTATAAGCACAATGGCGAAGAATATATATTAAATCTTATTGACACTCCCGGCCACGTGGACTTTTCCTATGAAGTCAGTCGCTCCATAGCTGCATGCGAAGGCGCACTACTCGTAATAGACGCCACTCAAGGTATTCAAGCCCAAACAATATCAAATCTCTATCAAGCAGTTGACAACGATTTAGTTATTATCCCCATAATGAATAAGATGGACATGGGTAATGCGATGCCTGATGAAGTAGAAGATATGATTATTGATTTAATAGGCTGCAGTCCGGATGATATAATCCGTGCAAGCGGTAAAACCGGTATGGGCATTGAAGAAATTCTCGAAGCTATTATAACCAAAGTACCTCCGCCGGAAGGAGACCCGGATGCTCCATTGCAAATGCTTGTATTTGATTCGGTTTACAATCAATTCCGCGGAATCATTGCTTATTTTAAAATTGTTAACGGAACTATCCGTTCTAACGATTTTGTAAAATTCATGAGTACTAAAAAAGAATATCATGCCGACGAAATCGGAGTATTAAAACTTAAACAGCAACCCGCTAAAAGTTTGAGCGCCGGAAATGTCGGTTATATAATCTCCGGAATTAAAACTTCTTCGGAAGTTAAAGTCGGCGATACGATTACTCATGTCGAAAGACCTTGTGATAAACCGATAGAGGGATTCCAGAATGTTAAGCCAATGCTCTATGCGGGTGTCTATCCCGTTGACGCTGATGATTATGAAGAATTACGTGCTTCTTTGGAAAAATTACAACTCAATGATGCAAGTCTTTATTATGAATTAGAGTCTTCGGCTGCTTTAGGATTCGGCTTTCGCTGCGGATTTCTAGGATTACTTCACATGGAAATAATTCAGGAACGACTTGATCGTGAGTTTGATATTGATGTCATCACTACTGTTCCCAACGTTAATTACAAAGCTTATTTGACAGACGGAAGTACAGTTGAGGTTTATAATCCGTCTGGAATGCCTGAACCGACCAAAATGGATCATATCGAAGAACCATATATTATCGCTGAAATAATTACAACTCCGGAGTTTGTAGGACAAATTATGAAATTATGTCTTGATAAACGCGGAACTATTAAAAATCAGGTTTATCTGACGGAGACACGTATTGAACTTACTTTTGATTTACCTTTAGGTGAAATTATTTTTGATTTTTACGATAAACTTAAAAGCATCTCAAAAGGTTACGCTTCTTTCGATTATCATATTTCAGGTTACAGACCTGCCAAATTAGTTCGTTTGGATATTCTTTTAAACGGTGAAATGGTTGATGCGCTCTCTTCTTTAATTCACGTAGATCACGCATATTCCTTCGGCAGAAGAATTTGTGAAAAGTTGAAAGAATTGATCCCAAGGCAACAGTTTGAAATTGCAATTCAAGCCGCAATCGGTTCAAAAATCATAGCAAGAGAAACTGTTAAAGCTATGAGAAAAGATGTAACCGCCAAATGTTACGGAGGCGATATTACGCGTAAAAGAAAACTGCTTGAAAAACAAAAAGCAGGTAAAAAACGTATGCGTCAAATCGGAAATGTTGAAGTACCGCAATCGGCATTTCTGGCCATACTTAAAGTCGACTAAAATGAAAATATTAGTATTACTTTCTCGCGTTCCTTATCCTATCGAAAAAGGGGATAAACTTAGGGCATATAATTTCATCAGAGAACTTTCCAAGTCTAATGAAATTCATTTGTTCGCAGTTGACGACTGTAATACTAAAGCTGAAAATATAGAACATCTGAAACAATATTGCAAAACAATAACAGTTGTTCCTATTTCAACATTCAGTAAATTCTTTAATGCAATTGTAGCTTTTCTTAAAGGAATACCATTACAAGCAGGATTTTTTTACTCAAAACATATCAATAAGATTTTTAAATCTAAATTGGAAGAGATAAAACCCGATCATATTTTTTGTCAGCTGATTCGCGTAAATGAATATGTTAGGTTTATCGACCTGCCAAAAACCATTGATATTCAAGACACAATGTCTTTGAATTTCGGTCGTAGCGCAAAGCAATTAAAATCGATAAAGAAATACGTTTACAAATTCGAATCGAAACGTTTAAAAAAGTACGAACATAATATTTTTAATATCTACGATAACAAAATCCTTATTTCCGAATCAGACAAGAGAAACTATCCTCACAAAAACCGTGATGAAATAAGAATAATCCCAAATGGCGTTGATTATAATTTCTTTAAACCTGTAGAACATGAGAAGACTGTTGATGTAATTTTTACAGGAAACATGGGTTACATTCCTAATGTTGACGGTTCTATATTTCTTGTCAAAGAAATTTTACCTATTCTAATTAAGGAGAAACCTGAGATAAGAGTTATGATTGCAGGCGCAAATCCGCATTCGGACGTTAAGCACCTCGAATCTAAAAATGTTATTATAACCGGCTGGGTTGAGGATATTCGGAAATGTTATTCGAGTGCAAAAATTTTCATTGCTCCAATGCGTATCGGCACAGGACTTCAAAATAAACTTCTGGAAGCAATGGCAATGCAAATGCCCTGTATTACCACTTCCTTGGCAAATGAATCGCTGAAGGCAAAAAATAATGAGGAAATTCTAATTGCAGATGATAAAACAGGTTTGGCAAAACACATAATCAATCTTTTAAACAATGAAGTTCTGGCAAGTAAAATAGCTTTAAACGGATATGACTTTGTTAAAAGAAATTATGATTGGACAAAAGCAGGAGATGAGTTAAATAATATTATTCAATCAACTAAAAGGAAATAAAAATGATAAAGCCTTCCATTCCAAAAGGAACAAGAGATTTTGCACCTGAAATAATGGTAAAAAGAAATTTTATTTTCGATACTATTAAGCATGTTTTTAATTTATACGGATATATGCCTATTGAAACTCCGGCAATGGAGAATTTATCTACTCTTCTGGGAAAGTACGGCGAAGAAGGCGATAAGCTTATTTTCAGAATATTAAATTCCGGTGATTTTCTTTCGAAAACGGATAAAAATGACTTGGATAATATTAATTCTTTTACAAATAAAATTTCCGAAAAAGGTCTAAGATACGATTTAACAGTTCCTTTCGCAAGATTTGTTGTAATGAATCGTAATGAAATTGTTTTTCCTTTTAAAAGATATCAGATTCAAACAGTTTGGAGAGCCGACAGGCCACAGAAAGGCAGATACAGAGAATTTTATCAATGCGACGTTGATATTGTAGGTTCAAAATCCTTACTTAATGAATTTGAATTCGTTTTAATGATTAATGATGTATTTAATCGTCTCGGAATCAAGGTTACAATCAAAATAAATAACAGAAAAATTCTCAGCGGAATTGCATCTTATATAGGATATGCCGATAAATTGACAGACATTACTGTTGCTATAGACAAAATTGATAAAACCGGTTATGATAATGTTGTTAATGAATTACTTGAAAAAGGAATTTCTGAGGAAGGTATTCAAAAACTAACACCTATCTTAAATTTAAAAGGCAGCAGTTATGAAAAAATCGAAAGTTTAAAATCTATTTTAAGTGATTCCGAAGAAGGATTGCTTGGTATTGAAGAGATTAAAACCTTATTCGATTATATTAAAACCAATAATCTTGAAAGTTTATGCGAGCTTGATTTAACACTCGCCAGAGGATTAAGTTATTACACCGGAGCGATTTTTGAGGTTAAAGCTAATGATGTTTCTATAGGTAGTATTTGTGGCGGCGGAAGATATGATAATCTAACATCAATTTTCGGATTGAATGATGTTTCAGGAGTGGGAATTTCTTTTGGTGCGGAAAGAATTTATGATGTGATGAATGAATTAAATCTTTTTCCTACTAATAGTGAACAAACAACTCAGGTGTTAATTTTAAATCTTGGAAATAAAGAAGTTGAGTATTGCTTTCCTTTAATTCATACTTTAAGAAGAAACGAAATAAATACTGAATTATATCCCGAAACAGCAAAAATGAAAAAACAAATGGAATATGCAAATAAGCGGAATATTCCATTTGTAATTATTGTCGGTGAAAATGAAATTACGGCGAATATTGTTTCGGTAAAGAATATGAATAGTGGTGAGCAAATTAACTTATCATTTTCGGATTGCATCGAATATATCAAAAAACATTCTAACTTTTAAAAGTAATGCTTATCAGCAATCTTACACACTAAGTTACGGGGTTGACAGCAGAAAGTTTTTCTACTTCTTTTAAAAATTTCGGATAAATTTCTCTTACATTATACTTGGAATATGCCGTTTGTTTTGCATTCTTCTCAATATTCATACAAAACTCAGCATCTTCAATAAGTTTTAAAACACATTCGGTGAAATTTTCTGGAGTATCGGCAATAAGTATATCCTTTCCGTTTTCACATTCAATTCCTTCGGCACCGATACTTGTAGCAACAATTGCTTTTCCCAACATCATTCCTTCAATAATTTTCACACGCATTCCGCTACCAGAAAGCAACGGCACAATCATAATTTGCTTTGAGAGCATATATTCTTTTGCATCAGGAACTTCACCGTCAATTATAACATTTTCCTTTTGAAGGCATAATAAACTTTGCTGCATATTTCTTCCCGCAAGATGAAGCTTAATATTATTATTTTCCTTATGGATTAACGGCCATATTTTTTCAAGCAAATAATTTATACCTTCTATATTAGGCGCCCAATCCATTGCACCTATGTGAAATACAGTATTTTTCTCTTCTTCAACATTATCCGGAACATTAACAGCATCCATATCAAAACCGGCAGGTAAAACATAAACAGGTATTTTAGTGTGTTTCCTCAAATATTCGGCATCAACAGAACTTACGGAAGAAATCATATCAACTTCATTAATAACCCTCAATTCATATTTACGTAAAGTTCTGTAAACATGTATCAATAAAATCTTTTTCAAAATATTTTTTGTAGCCTTACTTGTCCTTTCCCATATTTTAAATTCGATATTATGAGCTCTCAAAACTATTTTAGCATTAGAATTTGCTCTTACAATATCAAGATACGGACAAACGAAAATTGATTCGAACATAACCAAATCGAAATCTTCAGATTTTAGTATTTCGATTATTTTTTTTTCAAAATCCTTAGAAATAAATCTTATAATATGCGGTGATTTTCCTGTAAAAATAGTAGTAAAAAACCTAAAAGGTTTTACTCTCATATCAAGCATAACCGATTCATAATCTACAGCATTTTTATAATCATCGGGAATGCAATCTGGATCTGTGAAATTCTTTTCAGAATTAACAGCTAATACTTTTACATAATTGCCGAGCCTGGCAGCTTCCTTAATATACACATTCATCCCCATACAACCGCCGTCGCGCTCCGGATAAGGATTTTTATTACATAAAAATAAAATTTTCATAAACTAATCATACTTAATTATTTCATCCCGATTATTCTTATTTCTCTTAAAGAAAGCTATAAACTTTTTATAATTCTTTTCCCATGAATCTCTGTCTAATATAGGAGCATCTGTTGTTGCTTTCGCAGTTAAGAAAATTCCGAAAGGCATAATAATAAAATTTGCCATCCATATTCCGAAGAACGGGTTAAGTTCTCCTTCCAATACTGCTTTTTGACACGAGGTAAGAATAATATAATACGCAATGAATATAGCGGTTGACAGTACCAAAGGTAGCCCCAATCCACCTTTACGAATTATTGCCCCAAGCGGCGCCCCGACAAAAAACATAACCAGGCACGCAAAGGCTAACGCACATCTTCTATTAAACTCTACCTTATGTTGGTTCATCTTATATTTAGTAAAAGTATAATTTGTTCTTTTAACGGTTTGTGTGGATTTGATGCTCCGCGCATGTTCCAAAGCCTTAATAATAATTTTCTGCTGTTCTTTTAATTCATAATTATCTAAAAGCGGCATAACGAAATTGCAAAGATCCGAAGTATCATTACTGCTATACTTAAGAGTATCAATTTGATTAACACTAAGATATCTATTACCGCGTTCCTTAACAAAAAGATCATAAGCCCTTACCTGAACACTGTCTAATTTCGCAATCTCAGTATTCAATTGTCCGAAATTCAAATTTCTAAAATGGTTCCTTCTCAAATCTTCATCACTCCTACTCAAATCAAATTGAGACAAGTCAAAAACTAAGATTTCTTTTTCAAATTCTACTCGTTTAAACGGCAATTTTTCCTGATTATCCTTACTATTAGAATCGTCATAATTATATCCGTCGTATAAAGTCAAAATCAAATTTGAACCGTCTTCCGTAACTTCCATAACCCCAACTTCCGCAAAAGTAACATTATCGTTTATTCCCTTATTATCCTTGTGTTTATACAACATTACTCCGTACAACGTTTTATCATCCTTATCCTTCTTATTTGCTCGAATAACATAACCTTCAATATCATTATAAAACACACCTTCTGTAAGATTAAATGCCATCTTTTTTCGTCTTATATCGTAAAAAATAGAATCGAATTTAAGATTGGCTCGAGGTAAAATATCATTACAGAAATAAAAAGAAAAAAGTGATAATCCGGCAATTAGAAAAATCAATGGCTTTAAAATTCTTTTCAAAGAAACTCCCGCACTCTTAAGTGCAACTAATTCATATCTTTCTCCCAGATTTCCAAAAACCATTAGCGAAGCGAGCAACACGCCAATAGGCAAAGCCATCGGCACAAAAGTAGCTGATGCGTAAAGCATTAATTCTGCAATAACATACCACTCCAAACCTTTACCCACTAATTCATCAACATAAGCCCAAAAAAATTGCATCAACAATATAAAATCACCAATGATTGATGTAATAATTAACGGACCTATAAAGGATTTAAGTAAATATATATCGAAACGCTTTAACACGAAATATTTTTTTTGTGCAAATGTACGTCATTCTTCCCAAAAAAACGACAAAAATCATTACTTTTGCACTTTTATTAAAGTAAACCCTAAACTCAAAATATTAGTAATAATCTTTAATCAATTTTAGTATTTTGAGTTTATTAAATAATTAGAAATTAATTAATTTAAGTATGAAATTATTAGAAAACAAAACAGCTGTAATTACAGGCGGTGCTCGCGGAATCGGCAAGGCTATCGCGATGAAATATGCACAAGAAGGTGCAAATGTTGCTTTTATAGATTTACATTACGATGAATCGGCTATTGAAACAGAAAAAGAACTTCTGAGTTTCGGAACAAAATGTAAAGCTTATGCCGGTAATGTAGTTGACAGCGAAGCTATGAATCTTATTATTGAGGATATTGTTGCTAATTTCGGCAAAATAGACATCCTTGTTAATAATGCGGGTATTACTCGCGACAAATTACTTATGAGAATGACGGAAGAAGATTGGGATATGGTTATCAATGTAAATCTAAAATCTGCTTTTATCATGATTAAAACGGTTCAATCTCATATGATTAAACAACGCGAAGGTGTTATTATTAACATGTCATCAGTTGTCGGTATTTCGGGAAATGCAGGTCAAACAAATTATTCCGCATCAAAAGCCGGATTAATAGGTTTTACAAAATCAATAGCTAAAGAGTTAGGTTCAAGAAACATCCGTTGTAATGCAATTGCTCCCGGGTTTATTGAAACCGTAATGACCAAACAGCTTTCCGAAGACGTAATAAACGACTACCTTAAAAAGATTCCTTTGCGTAAACCCGGTAAACCCGAAGACGTGGCAAATCTTGCGACATTCTTAGCATCAGATATGGCGAGTTATATTACAGGTCAGGTCATTACTGTTTGCGGAGGACTTCAAATATAATTTTTAATGATACATTTTGAAACATCACCATTATGGTTGGTTGGCTGCGCAATCGCTGCAATTTTATGTACTTGCATCTTATATTGGCGTAAGCGCAACGACTATATCGGTAAAAGATTAAAAACATTACTTTTCATCTTAAGATGTACGGCATTGTTTTTAATCTTTACGATGTTTCTGAATATCATACTTATTACAAAAATAAACACATCCACAAAACCTGTCCTTATCTGCGCCGTCGATAATTCGCGCTCAATGATTGCAAGTAAAGATTCCACAAACGTAAAATCTTTTTTCGAAAATAATTACAATAATATTTTAGGTAAGTTAAAAGAAAATTTTACGGTTCATACTATTTTATTCGGAGAAGAAATAACTGAAAGAGAAAATCCTGATTTTAAAGACAATGCTACAAATATTTCTTCGTCGTTTATGTATTCCGACAGATTATATGATAAGAATTCAATTGACGGAATGTTACTCATTACCGACGGTATTTACACAAGCGGATTTAACCCTACAGTTATTGCCGAAGACAATCCATACCCTATTTATACAGTCGGAATCGGAGATACTACAAGTGTTAATGATTTTTCAATAGTTAATATTCGTTTTAATGATGAAGTTTACATTCAGAGCAACTGCATTTTTGAAGTAAATATAAGTGCTTCGGGATTCAACAACGAAGAACTTGTATTACAAATACTTGACAATAACAATCTAATATCGACAAAAACAATTAAGGTCAACAGCAACAATTTTCATACTACTTTGGATTTTATTTTTCCGCCGTCATCAGCAGGAAAACATTTCTTTAAATTCAAATTAAATGACCACGAAAATGATGCAATAAAAAATAACAATGAAAAAACTTGTGTTGTTAATGTTATTGATACGAAAAAACATATTCTTATTGTAAGCAAAGGGGCGCATCCCGATATCAATGCAATCAAACAAGCATTGGAGTCGTCTCAAAATTATACTTATGAATCTTTTCTTTTGGAAGGATTTAATTTGAATGAATTGGATAAATGTGATATTGTTATTTTACACGGATTACCAGATAACAGTTCTACTTCAAAATTAATTCTTAATAAATTAAACGTAAGCAAGTTACCTTATTTGGCTATTTTCAGCGAACAAACGGATATTAATACTTTTAATCAGCTTGATAAAAACCTTAACATTGAAGCTTTTAATGGTAAATTCGAGGAAGCATATCCTGATTTTAACAATAATTTTTCCGGATTTAAGATTAGTGAAAGCGAAATTAAAACATTTTCATCATATTCTCCATTAATAGCTCCATTCGGCATTTACAACATCCCTATTCAATCGGAAGTAATTTTATCTCAAAGAATTAATAGTATTCCAACAACAAGACCGCTGATTATTACGGTTCAAGATTATAACCGCAGGAGCGCATTTATTTTCGGAGAAGGTCTTTGGTTATGGAGAATCAAAAATTTCGTAACAGAAAACAGTCATAACTCTTTTGATGTTTTAATTAATAATATTGTTCAATATTTATCTTTATCCGATATTTTTAAACGTTATCAAGTATTTATTAATGAAGAATATTTTGAAGGAGAAGAAATTATAATAAACGCAAGATTGTACAATGACAATTATGAATTATATAATACACCTGAAGCTCAGATAACAATCACAAATAACGAACAAAAGTCACAATATCCGTATTATTTTTCCAGAACAGACGAATCCGGATATACTTTAAATGCGGGGACTTTGCCGCCGGGGCAATATTCATGGAGCTCTAAGGCAGCTGATGAAAGTGTTGAGGGAGCATTTTATATCTCAGAAACAAATCCGGAGTATATAAACTTGCAAGCAAGGCATGACATGTTAAAAACTTTGTCAAGCATTACAGGCGGCAGGTTCGTAGAATTATCGAACGTAAATAATATCATCAATTCAATAAACTCCGACATAAAATCCGGAAAAGAATACAGTTATTTAAAACATAATAAAATAAACGATTCTATTATTATTTTCTTCATTGTAATAATATTGTTAAGCACGGAATGGCTTTTGAGAAGACGGGCTGGAATATATTGATTCTATCTATTAAATCTTTACTTCTTTTATGAAACTAATAATTATAAACGGTCCTAATTTAAATCTTTTGGGTTTACGTGAGCCCGATATTTACGGAGAAAATAATTTCGATTTTTATTTTGATTATTTAAAAGAAAAATACAAAAACATTGATTTCGAATATTTTCAATCTAATATTGAAGGAGAACTTATTGATAAAATACAGGAAGTCGGATTTTCTTACGATGCAATAATTTTAAATCCGGGTGGATATACACATACTTCCGTTTCCATTGCCGATGCAATAGCAGCAATAAAAACACCTGTTATTGAAGTACATATTTCAAATATTTTTAAGAGAGAGAATTTTAGACAAAATCTGATTACGACAAACTACTGCAAAGGAGCCATTTTCGGATTCGGATTAGACTCTTATGAACTTGCAGTAAAATCGCTTCTTTTAAGTTGGAAAAAATAACGTTTCTTTTTTATAAAATATTCAAACACTATCGATTTCTTATACATTCTACTTACTTCAATATGAGGTAAATTATTACGTTTTGCCTTTATCTTACGTATATGTTTTAAGAAATAATAATGAGCACGGGGAACTGTGATAAATTCTTTAAAACCGCCGTCAAACAGAAATTTTAATGAAGATATGAAATCAAATAAGAATCTTCGGAATATAATCATATTAATATGCTTAGTATTAAGATTTTTATAAACCATGATGAGGTTATTTCTCATATTTAAATATGTTTTAAAAGCTGAAGATTTAGGAAGGCTTCCTCCGCCAACATGAAAGACAAATGAATCCGAACAATATCCTATTTTATATCCAAGATTCTTCAACCTCCAACAAAAATCTATTTCTTCCATATGAGCAAAGAAATCTTCATCAAAACCGTTTACTTTATGAAAAACATCTGCTCTCACAAACATACAAGCTCCTGTAGCCCAGAATATTTCATCATAATCATCATATTGCTTTATATCTTTTTCGATAGAATTAAAAATCCGTCCTTTGCAAAACGGATATCCTAATTTATCTATAAAGCCTCCTGCTCCGCCGGCATATTCAAATCTATCTCGCTGCGAATATGACAGTAACTTAGGTTGACAAGCTGCATAATCCGTATTTTCATCTAAAAAATTTATTACAGGACTTATCCAATTCTCACTAACTTTTACATCGGAATTAAGAATAACATAATATTCGGCATCTATCTGCTTAAGTCCGAGGTTGTAACCTTTTGCAAATCCGAAGTTTTCAGATAACTGAATAATATTAACTTGAGGAAAATTACTTTGAAGCAAATAAACAGAATCATCAACAGAATTATTATCAATAACATAAATATCAGAATGATCCGAGCTGAATTCAATAACATCGGGAATAAAATCCTTAAGAAAATTTCTTCCGTTCCAATTTAATATAACTACAGCTACTCTTTTCAAATTAAAATTATCTGGGATCTTTATAATATTCATCCAAAGGAGCGCCCCACATTTCTTCCATACTTTCGCTATCATCAGTAATCGGAGCATTAAGATATAACTCGTGCTGCCATTTCGGATTATACAACTCACCAATAACATCGGAATGAATGAGGTCGTAATCCTTAAGAGCTGCATCTAAAGTTGCAAAAACAAATCTTTTATTACTCTGTCCTTCAATTTTATAATACTGCCATATCTCATATGGCTTTGTAGCAGAAGACATTCTGTTTTCATGAATATGATTCGGCGGACCATATTGCAGATAAACACGGCCCCTATCGGTATCATAGCCTTTCCTCATCGCATTGCCGTAAGAATTATTCACTTTCTTTACTTCGGTCATATAGTTTACAAATGCCATACTCGGATCAAGTTCATCTCTTTCCGACCAAAAATGATATACAAATTGTTGCAAGGTATTAATATTGGTAATTGTATCTACCTTTTTAATAAAATTACGTTCGTAATCCGATGCTTTAGGTACAAATGATTTTATTATTTCACGCAACGTATCTACACTTGTAAATCCAGATACAAAAGTATTATTAATTGAAATATTAGTTAATAAATCCTCATTATATCCAACTTTCGGATTAGAGCGTTGGAAGAATTTCTTTGTTGAAATAATATCGTATCCGTTCATATCCTTAACTTGAATAGTAAGATAATAATTACCCGACGGCAGATATTCAATATTTATTGAGTTAAAGACGGGAACCACCGGAGCAACAGAGGATTTAATCATCTTTGAATAACCGCTTATAAATTCTCCGGGAATTTCCTTGCTTTCAATATAAGTATAAATTACAATTCTCGAACCAAGTTCCAATAAAGTTTGAAGGTTATAAATTTCGCTATAAAATGTTAATTCATTTTTATTTTCAGGAAATAATATTGAAAAATAAGGAGTTAAATCATATCCTGATTTTGTAAGAATCGTTCTTTCGGATGTTTTTTTATAACTATCTATAAAAGTAATGGTTGATGAAGCTACTTGATCTGCAGGTATCTCAACAATTACCTTTGTATTTCCTTTTAAAATATTTGTCGTATCATTTTTGTCTTTTAAAGTCAACTCAAAGGTATATTCACCATTATCAAGATAAAACCGTTGAAGATCAATTAAATTTATATCAATATTTGTTGTATCCTTAATTGGTTGACCTAAAAGCGCGTACTTATTAAATTCCACAATATTATCTTTGTGTTTGAAAACCATAGTAATCTGTACTTCCGAAGTAAATACTCCGTTAGAATCCTTAACATGTGTGAGCTGCTCTTGCGGGATAGACAAATATGTTTCAATATATGGTTCATTATTCGCTGAGAATGCGGCATAACTGAAATGAGCAGTTATTGATTTTTGTCCGAATGCAGAAAAAACCGACAAAGAAATCAATAATATAAAGAGTATAGATTTTCTATTCATAGCTTAATAATTTAAAAAATACATATTTAGCTTGCAAAGTTAAGCACAAATAATTATAAAGCAAATTTTTTTTCATAAAACGTAATAATTTCAAAAAAAATTGTACTTTTGCAGCGGAGAAATGGCAGAGTGGTCGATTGCGGCAGTCTTGAAAACTGTTGAACTGAGAGGTTCCGGGGGTTCGAATCCCTCTTTCTCCGCAGGAAAGAAAAGCCGACAGGCAACATAAGACAGACAAAGCCTACAAATTCAATAGTTTGTAGGCTTTTTTATTTCTATTCGTGTAAGGGTAAAAGTCAAAAATAGGACAGAAAAAGACACTTTTTGTAACCTAAACTGTACCCTCTTCAAAAAAATTGTATTAAGGGGTACA
>JAISNV010000032.1 GCA_031276035.1 Bacteroidales bacterium
TGTATTAAGGGGTACAGATGACCGAAATTGGCAGGTTGCAGTCGCAATTTGACTGCCTCATATAGAACTTACTTTTAGATAATTAAAATAATTTTGTAATTTAAAAAGTAAGTAATGAAAAGTACATTTAGAATTCTTTTTTACGTAAAAAAAGACAAGCAAAAAGCAAATGGTAATTATCCTATTATGTGTAGAATTACTATTGACGGTAAACAAGCCAGATTTAACACAAAAGTTGAAATCTGCCCTGAAAATTGGGATGGAAAAACTGGACGTGCATTTGGACGTTCTGTAGATATAACAAAAATTAATTTCGTATTAGATGAAATTAGAGCCGGCCTTCATCATATTTATCATAATATGCAAAGACAAGAACAGGTAACTGCTGAGAAATTGAAATCCGAGTTTTTGGGACACTCAGAAAAACATGAAACAATACTTAATCTTTTTCAAAAACATAATGATGATGTTAAATCACTTGTTGGCATATCTAAGTCTAATGCGACATATCAAAAATACGAGGTAACAAGGAAACATCTTACCAACTTTATAAAATCAAAATATAACATGAACGATATTGCCTTAATGTCAATAAACAATATGTTCATCAATGATTTTGAAACATACCTATTAACCATTGGTGGTTGTGGTCATAATACAACGGCAAAATTTATTCAGTTTTTTAAACGAATTATTATTATTGCTCGTAATAACGGTTTAATCCAAAATGATCCTTTTGCAAATTATAAAATAAGATTGGAAAAGGTTGATAGAGGCTATCTTACCCAGGAAGAAATTGAATCAATAATAAACAAACAATTTTCATCCAAACGACTTGAACAAGTGCGAGATATATTCATTTTTAGCTGTTTTACCGGATTGGCTTATATTGATGTAAAGAATCTACGTGAGAAACATATTCGCACATCTTTTGACAGTAATTTATGGATTATGACCAAACGACAAAAAACGAGTGTAAGTTCCAATATTCCATTATTGGATATTCCTAAACAAATATTAGAAAAATATAAGGGAACACTTCCTAATGAAATGGTATTACCTATATCAAGTAATCAAAAAATGAATGCATATTTGAAGGAAATAGCTGACATTTGCGGAATTAATAAAAATTTGACATTCCACCTCGCTCGCCATACCTTTGCCACAACTGTAACACTAGCAGAAGGTGTGCCTATTGAAACTGTTTCAAAGATGCTAGGACATACCAATATTAAAACTACACAGATTTATGCAAGGATTACTGATAATAAAATCAGTCATGATATGGCTGCTTTGGCTAATAAATTGAAAGGGAAAAAATCTAAGTTAACTATTATTAATCAATAAATTTTTATATTATGAATATACGATCAATAGAAGAAAAAATAATTATTATACATGGCCAACATGTAATTTTGGACAGTGATGTCGCTGAACTTTATGGCGTAGAAACGAAACGTATTAATGAAGCGGTAAAAAATAATCCTGAAAAGTTTCCCGAAGGGTATATCTTTTCTTTAGATGAGAGAGAATGGGAAAACTTGAAGTCGAAAATTTCGACTTCAAGTTGGGGTGGTATCCGTAAAGTTCCCAATGCTTTCAGTGAAAAGGGATTATATATGATTGCTACAATACTTAAAAGTCCTGTTGCAACGGAAACCACAATCGCTATTATTGAAACTTTTGCCAAAGTAAGAGAATTATCACGAAACATAGCTGTATTATCTAATCAAATAGACGAAAAACAGCAGAAATCCATGATGCAGAAAAGTGGAGAGCTAATCTCAGATATATTGAATGATGATTTTCAAACAATTGGAACAGAAACGACAATAGAGTTTAATCTTTCTGTATTAAAGGTAAAGCACACTGTAAAAAAGAAACCTAAAGATTAACTTATTACAATTTGTGATAATCTGAAATGACGGATAAATTTATCCGTCATTTTTTATTGCCGTTTCTCCATTAATATTTTAGCAAAAAACAGGAAATCAATCACAAATAGCAAGGTCGAGCACTCCGTGTTTCTGATAATAATCTCCACGCCATTCGGGTAGTATTTTTATCAAAAACCTTACATGAAGTGCCTATATTTCCTGTGAATGCAAAAGCAAAAAATTAATGTTTTACAATTAACTTTTGCTTGATATGAAAATAGATTATTTTAAAATTCCTGAAATTACAATATCTTATAAAGATACTGTAAGGGCATCTGAACGCCTGCAAATTACATGTTCTGATGATGTTGTTAAAATCTTTAAAGTTGTTTTTAAAGAATGTATGCAGCACCATGAAGAAGCTTATGCCATATTCCTAAATCATTCTAATAGAGTATTGGGATTATTTAATATTTCTAAAAGTGGTGTTTCCAGTACACTCGTTGATATTAAAATTTTAATGCAGACAGCATTGAAAGTACATGCTTCCGCTATGATTTTCTCGCATAATCATCCTTCATCATATTTAAAACCGAGTCGGCAAGATATTTTATTAACTAAAAAGATAAAGGAAGCGTGTAAAGTCCTGGATATTTCTTTTTTTGACCATATTATTATGACTGAGGAAGGCTACTATAGTTTTGTTAATGAAGGGCTTTTATAGCATGCTTGGTCGGAAGATTTTTCTTTCGACCAATTTTTGTTTAATTATTTGATTTTTAACATATTATACTTGTTTATATCATTTGATTTGATTATCTTTGTACATTGATAATCAAAC